>NZ_JBFAAX010000610.1:0-3419 GCF_040639995.1 Actinosynnema sp. NPDC023658
CGTCCACTGTGGACTGTGGCGGCCGAGCTGGAGCAAATCTGGAGCAGGCGGTCGCTCCGGGCGAAATGTTGTCAGCTGTGTGCTCCAGTCTCGGTGCCCGAGTCGACCGCCACCGCCCCACCGCCGCCGCGCGTCACCACCACCACGGGCACGTGCTCGGCCAGCGCCAGCGCGGCGCGCTCGGGGGTGTCCGCCCGGGTGTACCGCTGGGCCTCGGCGTCGTTGGGCAGGAACACGTCGTACTGCTCCAGCCGCCGCAGCAGCTCGGGCGCCCACAGCTCGGTCCGGTCCCACCCGATGTCGGCGAACAGCAGGGCGCCCTGATCCTTGGCCTGCGCCACCCACCGCTCGTCCTCGGCGGCCACGTGCACGAAGCAGGCACGCGTGCGGGGCGGCGGGTCGAGGATCTCGTCGGCCGACACCGGCGGCCGGTGGCCGTGCGTCACCATCGACCGGTCGCGGTCCATGGCCATGGACACGGTCACCGGGGAGTGCCAGCCGTAGAACCGGCGGCAGTAGCTGAGGTCGACGCCCTCCTGCTCGGCCAGGACCTCCCAGCAGAAGTCGCCGTAGACGTCCTCGCCGAACGCGGCCGACAGCGCGGTGCGCAGTTGCAGCCTGCTCAGCGCCACGGCGAGGTTGGCGATGCCGCCGGGGCACGAGCCCAGCCCCTCGGCCCACACCTCGGTGCCCGGCGCGGGCGGTCGGGGCAGGCCGGTGAAGATGATGTCCAGGAACACCGTCCCGGACAGCAGCACGTCGAAGGCGGTGTCCGGACTCGATCCGGGCGAGGACGACGGGTCCGGCACGAGCGCGGGCACGAGCGGAGGCGTGACGGCCATGGCCTTACGATGCCAGGCCGGGTCAGCCGTCGACAGCCGCGAACATCTCGCGCATACGGGCCAGCGCACGGTGTTGCGCGACGCGCACCGCTCCCGGTGTCGAGCCGACCGCGACCGCCGTCTCCTCCGCCGACAGGCCCACCGCGACCCGCAGCACCAGGATCTCGCGCTGCCGCTCGGGCAGCTTCCGCAGCAGCTGCGTGATGTGGCCGATCAGCTCGCCGGTCATGGCGCGCTGCTCCGGCCCGGCCTCCAGGGTCGGCGTGTCCGGCAGTTCGGGCACGACCTCGGACCGGCTGCGCACCGCCCGCCTCCGGGCGTCGGCCACCTTGTGCGCGGCGATCCCGTACACGAAGGCCAGGAACGAGCCGGGCTCGTAGCGGTAGGTGCCCAGCGCGGACACGACGGCCAGGCACACCTCCTGGGCGATGTCCTCGGCCGAGACGAGCGTGCGCTCGCGCGAGCCGACCCGCGCGCGGCAGTAGCGCAGCACCAGCGGCTGGATGCGCGCCAGGAGCTGGCCGGTCGCACGCGGGTCCCCCACCAGCGCCTCGTTGACCAGCTCGGACAGCTCGGCCTCGGCCAGCCACTGCGCGGTCACCCGGTGCGGGCCCCCGCCCACGACCAGCCTGACCTCGGGACGACCGGGTACGTCCGTGTCGTCGCGGACCGCGCCGACCCCCACTTCGACGTCGGCTCGCACGGATGCGTGCTGCACCATCCGGCGACCTCCTCACGCTCGTCAACCCTCCGGCGCATCCCGGCTCATTGATGAGGAGCGCGCAGCGACGCTCCTGATACGGAACACCCCAAAAGCTGACCACGATCGGGGGGCGAGCGACCCGAACGGCACCCGGCCGTGACCGTGGATGAGCCGAACGGCCGAGTGACGGCCTCCGCTGCTACACCGTGGCGTACTGCCGGACACCCGCACAGCCCACTCGAAACCCCGCTTCGGAGTAAGGGGGCGGGACTCCCACCTCGGCCGGAACGGGGTCGTGGCGGCCGGGCGGCCGCCGGGGAGGGCGGCGCGGGGGACGTCGGCGCGGACCGCCACGGGAGAATGCGCGGCGGAACGCGTGGACCGGGCGAGGATGGGGTTGACGAGCACGGTGATCGAACAGCTGAGCGTGCGGACCGACGAGGGCGACTTCGACGCGATCGCGGCGGGCCCCGAGGACGGCAGGCCGGTGCTCCTGCTGCACGGCTTCCCGGAGGCCGCCTCGGAGTGGGAGCACCAGGTGGCGGTGCTGGGCCGCGAGGGGTTCCGGGCGGTGGCGTTCGACCAGCGGGGCTACTCCCCCGGCGTGCGGCCGGAGCGTGCCGCCGACTACGGCGTCGACGCGCTGGTGGGTGACGTGCTCGCGGTGGCGGACTCGTTCGGCTGGTCGGCGTTCGACCTGGTCGGCCACGACTGGGGCGGCGCGGTGGCCTGGTGGACCGCCGCCGAGCACCCCGAGCGGCTGCGGAAGCTGACCGTGGTGTCCACGCCGCACCCCGGCGCGCTGGCCGAGGCCCTGCGCACGGACGAGGACCAGCACCTGCGGTCCGGGTACATGACGGAGTGGCGCAACAGCGGCACCGAGAAGCGGATGCTCGCGGACGACGGCGCGGCGCTGCGGCAGATGTTCGAGTGGCGGGTGCCGCCGAGCCGGGTGGACGAGTACGTGCGGCGGCTGTCCGAGCCGGGCGCGCTGACCGCCGCGCTGAACTGGTACCGCGCCGGCCGGCCGGGTGGGAAGGCCGGGAAGGTGTCCGTGCCGACGATGTACGTGTGGAGCACGGAGGACGTGGCGTTCGGCTCGACCGCGGCGCTGGCCACCGGCGACTGGGTCACCGGCCCGTACCGGTTCGAGATGCTGGAGGACCTGTCGCACTGGGTGCCGGAGGAGGCGCCGGAGGTGCTGACGTCGCTGATCCTGGAGCATCTCTCGTCCTGATTGAACCGGTGCCGCCGTGCGGCACGTGTTCTCGCGTATGACGGAGTTGACCTACTCGGAGCGCAGGGTCGCCACCCTCGCCGCGTGTGGCCACAGCAACCGCGCGATCGCCCTGCGGTTGCACATCACGGTGAGCACCGTGGAACAGCACCTGACCAGGGTCTACCGCAAGTTGGCGGTGGCCAGCCGGGCCGAGTTGAAGGGGCACCGGGCCTTAGTGTGACCCCATGAGGGTCGCGGGGTTGCTGCTCGCCGCGGGTGCCGGGCGGCGGTTCGGCGGTCCGAAGGCGCTGGTGTCGCACGGCGGGGAGTTGTGGGTCGACCGGGCCGCGGGCGTGCTGAAGGACGCCGGGTGCGCGCCGGTCGTCGTCGTGCTCGGCGCCGCGGCGTCGTCGGTGCGCGCGCGGGCGGCGCTGGACGGCTGCGTCGTGGTGGACAACCCCGACTGGGCCACCGGCATGGGCTCGTCGCTGCGCGCGGGCCTGGAGGCGCTGACGGGCGCCGGCGTGGACGCGGTCGTCGTGCTGCCGGTGGACACGCCGGGCGTCACGGCGGCGGCGGTCGAACGCGTGCGGGCGTCGGCGTCACCCGCGGCGCTGGCGCCCCCCACGTTAGACGGCGCACCCGGCCCCCCCGT
>NZ_JBFAAX010000611.1:0-3419 GCF_040639995.1 Actinosynnema sp. NPDC023658
ACGCGGTGGCCCACGGCGTCCACGGGCGGCAGGTCCAGGCCGAGGTCCGGGCTGCCGTCCCAGCGCTCGACGTGGTGCCGGGCGAGGACCGTGTCGTCCCCGCCCAGCACCGAGAGCTTCAGGCTCGACGAGCCCGCGTTGACGACCAGCACGTCCATCAGTACGGCCAGGTCCAGTCGCGGATCTCGGGCAGGTCCTCGCCGTGCTCGCGGATGTAGGTGTGGTGGCGGGTCCGCTGGTCGGTCATGTGCTGGCGCAGCCCGGCCGCCTTGACGCCCAGGCCGGGGACGCGGTCGACCACGTCGACGACCAGGCGGTAGCGGTCGAGGTCGTTGAGCACCAGCATGTCGAACGGCGTGGTGGTGGTGCCCTCCTCCTTGTAGCCGCGGACGTGGATGTTGTGGTGGTTGGTGCGCCGGTAGGTCAACCGGTGGATCAGCCACGGGTAGCCGTGGTAGGCGAAGACCACCGGTTTGTCCGGGGTGAACAGCGCGTCGAACTCCCGGTCGTCCATGCCGTGCGGGTGCTCGGTGTCCGGCTGCAACCGCATCAGGTCCACCACGTTGACCACCCTGACCTTCAGCTCGGGCAGGTGCTCGCGCAGCAGCGCGGCCGCGGCCATGACCTCCAGGGTGGGCGCGTCACCGGCGCAGGCCAGCACCACGTCCGGCTCGGCCAGGCCGTGCTCGGTGCCCGCCCACTCCCAGATGCCCGCGCCACGCGCGCAGTGCAGCGCCGCGTCCTCCGGTCCGAGCCAGTCGGGCGTCGAGTTCTTGCCCGCGACGACGACGTTGACGTAGTCGCGGCTGCGCAGGCAGTGGTCGGCCACCGAGAGCAGGGTGTTGGTGTCCGGCGGCAGGTAGACCCGCACGACCTCGGCCTTCTTGTTCATGACGTGGTCGATGAAGCCGGGGTCCTGGTGGGAGAAGCCGTTGTGGTCCTGCCGCCACACGTGCGACGACAACAGGTAGTTCAGCGACGCGACCGGACGCCGCCAGTCGATGTGCCGGTGGGTCTTGAGCCACTTGGCGTGCTGGTTGAACATCGAGTCGACGATGTGGACGAACGCCTCGTAGCAGTCGAACACCCCGTGCCGCCCGGTCAGCAGGTAGCCCTCCAGGAAGCCCTGGCACAGGTGCTCCGACAGCACCTCCACCACCCGGCCACTGGTCCCCAGATGCTCGTCGGTCGGCAGGCGTTCGGCCAGCCACTGCTTCGCCGTCACCTCGAACACCGCGTCCAGCCTGTTCGACGCGGTCTCGTCCGGCCCGAACACGCGGAAGTTCCTCTCCTCCGCGTTCAACGTCATCACGTCGCGCAGCATGCGGCCCAGCACGCGCATCGGCTCCGAGGTGGTGGTGCCGGGCTTGACGACCTCCACCGCGTACGGCGCGGTGCCGGGCATCCGCAGGTCCCGCAGCAGCAGACCACCGTTGGCGTGCGGGATGGCGCCCATCCGGGACTCGCCGCGCGGGGCCAGGGCCAGCAGTTCGGGCTTCGGGCTGCCGTCGGTGTCGAACAACTCCTCCGGGCGGTAGGAGCGCAACCACGCCTCCAACTGCCGGAGGTGGTCCGGGTTGTCGCGGACCCCGGCGAGGGGGACCTGGTGGGAGCGCCACGTGCCCTCGACCGGCACGCCGTCCACTTCGGACGGTCCGGTCCAGCCCTTGGGGGTGCGCAGCACGATCATCGGCCACCGCGGGCGTTCGGTGTCCCCGGCGCGGGCCGCGTCCTGGATGCGGCGGATCTCGTCGAACACCTCGTCGAAGACCTCCGCCGTGCGCGGGTGCAGCACGGCCGGGTCGTCGCCCTCGACGTAGAACGGCGCGTAGCCGTAGCCGCGCAGCAGCGCGTCCAGCTCCTCGTGCGGGATGCGCGCCAGGATCGCCGGGTTGGCGATCTTGTAGCCGTTGAGGTGCAGGATCGGCAGCACCGCCCCGTCGTGCGCCGGGTCGAGGAACTTGTTCCCGTGCCAGCTCGCCGCCAATGGACCGGTCTCCGCCTCACCGTCGCCCACGACGCACGCCACCACCAGGTCCGGGTTGTCGAACGCCGCGCCGAACGCGTGCGCCAACGAGTAGCCCAGCTCGCCGCCCTCGTGGATCGACCCCGGCACCTCGGGAGCCACGTGGCTCGGCACGCCGCCGGGGAAGGAGAACTGCCGGAACAACGTCCGCATCCCCTCACCGTCACGCGACACGTTCGGGTGGGTCTCGGTGTAGGAGCCCTCCAACCACGTGTTCGCCAGCAGCGCCGGACCGCCGTGACCCGGACCGGTCACGAACAGCACGTCCTGCGCACGGTCGTTGATCACCCGGTTCAGGTGCGCGTAGAGGAAGTTCAGACCCGGCGTGGTGCCCCAGTGGCCCAGCAGCCTGGGCTTGACGTGCTCCGGGGTGAGGGGCTCGGACAGCAGCGGGTTGTCCAGCAGGTAGATCTGGCCCGCCGAGAGGTAGTTGGCCGCACGCCAGTAGGCGTCGACGAGGGACAGGTCGGTGGTTCCGGGCTGCGGCACGTCACGTCTCCTGTGGTGTCGGGGTGCTGGTACCAAGACTGCTTCCGGAACCGATCCCGCCCCAGGGACCGGCGACCTCGATCGGACCGGGACCTTCGGCTCTGAACCAGGGCCTCCGGCGACTGCCGCGCCACGTGGGCTGCCGTCCGCGCCGCGCGCCCCCACCCCCGTCAGACCCCGCCGGTCCGCGTGGGGGTCATGACCGCCTCCGCGCGTCGCGCAGCCTGCGCAGGAACGGGTCCACCGGTTCGGCGGGCGTGACGCGCACGCGGGCGTCCACGGCGAGCACCCCGTCACCGGTGAGGACCAGCGGGTTGAGGTCGAGCTCGGTGACCTCGGGCAGCAGCTCGGCGAGCCGGCCGACCCGCAGCAGCACGTCCCGCACCGCCGCCCCGTCGTCCTCGGCGAACACGCGGGGCGCGGCGCGGAACCCGTGCAGCAGGTCGTCCACGTCCGCCTCGCCCAGCGGCGCGAGCGCGGCGGCGCGGTCGTCGACCAGGTCGGTGTCCACACCACCCAGACCGGTCACCACCAGGGGCCCGAACTGCCGGTCGGTCACCACGCCGACGAGCAGCTCCCGGCCGGTCGCGGCCATGGGCTGCACGAACACGCCGGCCAACCGGTCACCGAACCGCTCGCGCAGCGACTCGAAGGCGCGGGACACCGCATCCGCGTCAGCGAGGCCGAGCAGGACACCGCCGGCCTTGCTCTTGTGCAGCAGCCCGCCGGCCACGGCCTTGAGCGCCACCGGCCCGCCGAAGGAGCGCTGCGCGGCCACGGCGGACCCGGCGTCCGGCGCCAGCACACCGCCGAGCACCGGCAGCCCGAACGCGCCCAGCAGGCGCACCACCTGGTCGGGCCCCAGCCAACCGCCGGACGGCTCGGCGGCCAGGTGGTCGGTGAT
>NZ_JBFAAX010000612.1:0-3417 GCF_040639995.1 Actinosynnema sp. NPDC023658
GCGCGGGCGGTGTCACGGGCGAACCGGTGGCCGCTCTACACCGCCGTGCAGCAGCGGTACAGCTACCTGCGGCCGCGACCGGGGGTGCAACTGCCGGAGGGCGGTCACGTGCACATGACCGACGAGTTGTTCGACTACGCGGCGGCCGAGGGTGACGTGGCGCTGGTCGCGTACTCGGCGCTGCTGGCCGGCCGGTACCGGGACAAGCCGCTGGACGAGCACTACGACCACCCCGGCACCACGCGGCGGCTGGAGGTGCTGCACCGGGTGGCGGCGGAGCTGGGCGCGACGGTCAACCAGGTCGTGCTGGCGTGGCTGCTGCGCCAGGACATCGTCCCGCTGGTCGGCGCGACCAGCGTGGCCCAGCTGGAGGAGTCGCTGGGCGCGTTGGAGATCGAGCTGGACGACGACCAGGTGGCGCGGATGGACGCGGCGGTCTGACCCACCGCCCGCAGGACGACGGCGGTGCACGGTCCCGAGGGGGTATCCGTGCACCGCCGTCGTCACTGCTGCTGCGGGTGCGTCAACGTGGTGTCGTCACCGCGAGAACCGCGACTTGTGCTGCTCCGCGATGGCCGGGTCGATCGGCTGGACCGGCCGCTGGCTCACGGTCGGGTCCATCGACTCGATCCGCTCGTCGTGGTGGACGTCGTGCCGCGAGTCGACGCGCTGGGTGGGCATCTCCCGCGTGACGGGGTCGCCCTCCGGGTTGCGGATGCTCTCTTCCCGCTCGTAGCGCGCCTGGTCGTGACGACGGTCCACAACAGTCTCGCCGGGCTCCACGACCGGCTCGGAGATCCGCTCGTCGACCACGTCGTCGGTCACGATCTTGCGCCGGGCGGGCAGCACCGCGATCAGCAGGCCCACCGCGGCGATGCCGAGGTGCAGCCAGTTGTCGTTGACGTTGAGCGCCAGCGGGTTGCCCAGGTTCGCGACCGGGTTGGCCGAGAAGACACCGGCCAGCGCCAGGCCCCACAGGAGCACCGCGCCGTAGCCGATGAACAGGATCCAGCCGTACAGCCGGGCCAGGCCGGAGGTGCTCGCCATGAGCAGGCCGAGCACGCCGAACGCCAGGTGGACGACGTTGTGCAGCGGGTTCACCGTGAACCCGAGCAGCATCGCGTGCTGGTCGCCCGCGAAGTCGCCGAACCCGGTGCGCACGAAGCCCAGCACACCCAACACGAGGAACACCAGGCCGACGAGGCCCGCCAGCACCTGAGCGGGCTGCAGACCCGCGACCTTGACGCGACCAACGGTCGAGTGGTGGGTCATCTCGCCCTCCAACTACACGGACCACGAGCCCTTCTGCCGGGCTCCGGACGCCCACCGACTACCCGTGCGCCCGGAACGGCAAACAGGCCCGGTCGACACCGGGCCCGGCTTTGGGCCGAATGGAGGCAGGGGACGGGCGCACGAACCCGTCCCCCCTTTCGCGACAGGAGTCGCGCACCCCGTCGTGCCGGGGTTTCCAGCCGCCCCGACCCACCCCATGAAGGCCGGGCCGCCACACCGCGCCAAATGCGCGTCGATCATCGGAACAAATGAGCCGATACGGTTTCCGAATAATTGACGGCCGTCTCGCCGCATTTGCCCTACAGGCAGGTCAGGAGAGCTGGAGCCGATCACCGGACGCGCGCGTCGCGGAGCCGTTCCACTCGGTCTCCTTGCTGTTCACGAAGGTCCCCTTTGTGGTCGTCCAACACCACCGCGGTGTTGGTACGACTATCTCCGAACGCACCACTCATAGTCAAAGCGATTACGGCGTGCGCGAATTCGCGGCACCCGCCGTCCAGACCATCGAGTACCGCCAGAAGAGGTGCCGGCGGAACCTCGCGCCGGGCAGCACCGAGTCCGCCACGGCTTTGATCTCGCGCACCGACAGCGTCGCGTCCCGCACCGGCGCGTCGCCGCGGGGGTCGTCGCGGAACCACCGGACGACGTGGTTCAACGGCACGGACGCCAGGCTCAGCGCCCGGTCGGCGGCGGTCTCCTCGCGGGCGAGCCCGAGCACCGCGACCACCCCGCCGGGCCGCACCCACGACCGCAGCCGCTCCAGCGCGGGCCGCAGCGGCAGGTGGTGCAGGGCGGCGACGCAGGAGACGAAGTCGTACGGCCCGCCGAGGTCGTCCACCACCGCGTCGGCCCGCCGGAACTCCACCCCCGGGATCGAGGCGTCGACGTACCGGTCCACCGCGGTCACCGCGAGCCCCCGGGCGGCCAACCGGCGGGCGAACCCGCCGTGCCCGCAGCCCACGTCCAGCGCCGTGCGCGCCCCCGCGGGCACCTGGTCGAGCAGGAACCGGTGGTGGTGCGCGTTGTGGTCGAAGTGCCCCACACCGCTACCGACGCGCGAGGCCCGGCGCGGGTCGGCCCCCGACCAAGATCGCTTGACCTCGACTTAACTCGAACTCCTAGCGTGGCGGGCAGGACAGCAGAGGGGACATCGCACATGCACGCCATCCGCCAGCACGAGTTCGGCCCGGCCGGGAACCTGCGCTTCGAACGGACGCCCGACCCGGAACCGGGCGTCGGCCAGGTGCGGATCACGGTGACCTCGGCGGGGGTGCACGTGCTCGACACGAGCATCCGCCGGGGCGAGGGAGGGGGGCCGTTCCCGCTGCCCGAGCTGCCCGTGACACCCGGCCGGGAGGTCGCCGGGGTCGTCACGGCGCTCGGTGACGGGGTGGAGCCGCACTGGCTCGGCAAGCGGGTCGTCGCGCACCTCGGGCAGGCCGGCGGCGGGTACGCCGAGCTCGCGGTCGCGAACGCGGCGTCGCTGCACGAGGTGCCCGACCACGTGTCCGACGACGCCGCCGTGGCCATGATCGGCACCGGCCGGACCGCCGTCGGCGTGCTGCGCATCGCGGAGCTGACCGCCGACGACGTGGTGCTGGTGACGTCGGCCGCGGGCGGGTTGGGGTCGTTGTTCGTGCAGGAGGCCAAGGCGATCGGCGCGACGGTGGTCGGCGCGGCGAGCACCGCCAAGCTGGACCTGGTCCGGCAGCTCGGCGCGGACGTGGTGGCCGACTACACGCGGCCGGGCTGGGACGACGGGATCAGCGGGGTCACCGCCGTGCTCGACGGCGTCGGCGGTGACGTCGGCCGCACGGCCCTGGAGCTGCTGGGCGTCGGCGGCCGGATCGTCCTGTTCGGCTGGACGTCGGGCGAGCGCACCCGCCTCGACAGCGGCGACCTCTACACCCGCGGCCTCACCGCCACGGTCGCGGTCGGACCGCGGATGATGAAGGGCACGAGCCTGCGCGGGCTGGAGGAGACGTCCCTGCGCGCCCTCTCCGAAGGCCGCCTCATCCCGCTGACCACCACGTTCCCGCTCAGCGAGGCCGCCGAGGCGCACACCGCGCTGGAGGGTCGCGCCACCGTGGGCAAGGTCGTGCTCAAGCCCTGACCGAGGTGGGG
>NZ_JBFAAX010000613.1:0-3417 GCF_040639995.1 Actinosynnema sp. NPDC023658
CTACGTGGCGCTCGACGCGCGCACCGGCCGGACCATCGCCAAGCGCACGGTGTCCGGCCTGGTGCCGCTGCTGCTGCCCGGACTGCCCGCCGCCCACCGGTCGGCGTTGGTGGCGACCCTCACCGGACCGGCGTTCGCGTCACCGGGCGTGCGCGGCGTGCCCAGCTACGACCTCACCGCCCCCGACGCCGACCCCCGCCGGTACTGGCGCGGTCCGACCTGGGTGAACACCACCTGGCTGCTGTGGCGGGCGCTGCGGCAGCAGGGCGAGACCGGCCACGCCGAACGGCTGGCGTCCGACGTGGTCCGCCTGGTCTCGGAGGCCGGGTTCCGCGAGTACTTCCACCCGGTGACCGGCGAGGGGCTGGGCGCCGACCACTTCAGCTGGACGGCGGCGCTGCTGCTGGACGTCCTCGCGCGTGAACCGGAGGGGCAGCGATGGGAGCGGTAGTGCGGCTGGACGGTCCGGGGTCGGTCTCCGTCGGAGAGGAGCCCGACCCGCCGCTGCCCGCGACCGGCGTCCGGCTCCGCACGCGGTACTCCGGGATCTCCGCGGGCACCGAGCTGACCCAGTACCGGGGCACCAACGCGCACTTCGTCAAGACCTGGGACGCGGACGCCCGCCTGTTCGTGCCCGGACGGCCGACCGTGCGGTACCCGACCGTGGTGGGGTACGAGGAGGTCGGTGAGGTCGTCGAGGTCGGCCCGGACGTCACCGCGGTCCGGCCCGGTCAGGTGGTGTGGGGCGCGTGGGGTCACCGCGCGGGAACCGTCGTCGAGGAGGCGTACGCGGCGCAACGGGTGCTCGACCCGCGGGCGGACCCCGTGCTGGGCATCTTCGGCCACATCGGCTCGGTCGCCCTGAACGTCGTGCTGGACGCCGACCTCCACCTCGGGGAGACCGTCGTGGTGTTCGGCCTGGGCGTGGTCGGGCAGGTCGTCGCGCAGCTCGCCCGGCGCAGCGGCACCCGGGTCGTCGGCGTCGACACCGTCCCGGACCGGCTGGAGCTGGCCCGGCGGCTCGGCGCGGACGAGGTGCTGGACGCCGCGGCGGGCGGCGTCGCCGAACGGGTCCGCGCCCTGACCGGTGGCCGCGGCGCGGACGTCGCGCTGGAGGTGAGCGGGAACCCGCGGGCGCTGCACGAGGCCGTCCGCACGGTCGCCTACAACTCCCGGGTCGTCACCGGCGGCTTCCACCAGGGCGAGGCGAGCGGCCTGTTCCTCGGTGAGGAGTTCCACCACAACCGGGTCGACCTGGTCTGCTCGCAGATCTCCGGCGTGGCGCCGGGGCTCGCGCACCGCTGGGACCGCAAGCGGCTCAACGACACCGTCATGGACCTGGCGGTGGCCGGGCACCTGCTCCTGCGCCCGCTGGTCTCGCACGTCGTGCCGGCCGAGGAGGCGGCCTCGGCCTACGAGCTGATCGACACCCGACCGGACCAGGTGATGCAGGTCGTGCTGGAGTTCACCTCACCGCCCGGCTGACGGCCGCCGGCGCGCACCGCCTCGGGGCCGTTCGGCCGCCGGACGGCCCGGCGCGCACCGCTACCAGGCCACGGGCAGCTCGTAGACGCCGTAGACGAACCCGTCGTGCTTGAACGGGATGTCGTCGAAGTCGACCGCCAGTCGCAGGTCCGGCAGGCGGCGGTACAGGGTGCGGTAGACGACCTCCAGCTCCAGCCGGGCCAGCGGCTGGCCGAGGCACTGGTGGACGCCGAAGCCGAACGCGACGTGGTGGCGGGCCCGGCGGGTGAGGTCGAGCCGGTCGGGGTCGGGGAAGGCCTCGGGGTCGCGGTTGGCGATGTCGTTGGGCAGCACGAGCCCCTCGCCGGCCCGGACGAGCTGCCCGGCGACCTCCACGTCCTCCAGCGCCACCCGGCGACGTCCGCCGTGGGTGATGTTGAGGTAGCGCAACAGCTCCTCGACCGCGTTGGTGGCCACGGCCGGGTCGTCGGTGTCCCGCAGCAGCGCGAGCTGGTCGGGGTGCGACAGCAGGGCGACGGTGCTGAGCGCGATCATGTTCGCGGTCGTCTCGTGGCCCGCGATGAGCAGCAGCACGGCCATCTCGGTGGCGCCCTGGACGGTCAGCTCGCCCGCCTTGATCCGCTCTCCCAGGCGGGACAGCAGGTCGTCACCGGGGTGGTCCAGCTTCGCGACGACCAGGCGGCCGAGGTAGTCCGCCAGCACGGTCGACGCGGCGGTGCGGTCCTCGGGCGTCGTGTCCCGGTTGATCAGGATCCGGCTGTTGTGCTGGAAGAAGTCGTGGTCGCGGTAGGGCACGTCGAGCAGGTCGCAGATCACCAACGACGGCACGGGCAGCGCGAACGCCTCGACCAGGTCGACCGGGTTGGGCCCGGCGAGCACGGCGTCCAGCGCGTCGTCCACGACCTTCTGCACCGCGGGTCGCATGGCGGCGACGTGCTTCACCGCGAACGCGGAGCCGACCATCCGGCGCAGCCGCGCGTGCTCGGGGTCGTCCATGCCGATGAAGCTCAGGGTCGCGTTGCCGGGCGCCTGGCGCGGGTAGGTGGGGTGGGTCATGTCGGCGCTGACCCGGCGGTCCCCGAGCACGGCGCGCTGGTCGGCGTAGCGGGTGACCAGCCACGGCGTGCTGCCGTCCCACAGCCGCACGCGCGTCAGCGGCGTCTCCGCCTGGAGCTCCCGCAACGCGGGCGGCGGGTCCAACGGGCGCCCCGCCGCCCTGGCCATGGGGAACTCCGGGATCCCGGCCGTGCCGTGGTCGGTCGGTCCCACCGTGCTGGTCATCGTCGTCCTCCGGGGGCCGGGGCCTGGCCGAGCAGGCGTTGGCGGAGTTGGCGCGTCTGCTTGGGCATGTTCCAGCCGAGGACGCCGACGGCCTCGCCGGCCCGGCGGTGGACCGCGACGAACCGGCGTGCGGCGAGGTCACCGTCCTCGACGGACACCTCGGCGTCGGCCGGCAGGACGCCGTAGACCTGGATCCTGGCGTCGAACTGGTCGGTCCAGAAGAACGGCACGGGCGCGTACGGCCGGTCCGCGCCCAGGACGTTGTCGGCGACCACCGCGGCCTGCTCGGTGGCGTTGGTCCGGTTCTCCAGCCGCACCAACGCGTTCAGGCCTTCGTGGTGCCAGCGCGCCACGTCCCCGACCGCGTAGACCCCGTCGGCGGCACGGCACCCCGCGTCGCACACCACGCCGTTGTCCAGCAGGAGGCCGCTGTCCCGCAACCAGTCGGTGTTCGGGATCGCGCCCAGGGCGACCACGACCACGTCGGCCGGGAGCACGTCGCCGGTGTCGACCCGCACGCCGGTGACGCGCCCGTCCCGCCCCTCCAGGCCGAGCACGGCCGCACCGAGGCGCAGCCGCACGCCGCGCTCGGTGTGCAGGTCCGCGAGCAGACCGGACGCCGGCTGCCCGAGCTGGGCGGCCATCGGCGCG
>NZ_JBFAAX010000614.1:0-3414 GCF_040639995.1 Actinosynnema sp. NPDC023658
GGGCCGGCGGTGACGCGGCGTCCGGACAGGGCCGCGGTCAGGCGGCACAGCAGGTCGTTGCGCGAGCCGCCGCCCACGATGTGGATCACGTCCACCTCGCGGCCCGTCAGCTCCACGGCCTGGTCCACGGTGCGGGCGTAGGCGACGGCCAACGAGTCCAGGACGCACCGCACGGTCTCGGCCTGCGTGCGCAGCGGTCCGGTCGCCGCCGCCGCGATCCGTCGCGGCATGTCGCCCGGCGCGATGAACGCCGGATCGTCCACGTCGACCGTCGGACCACCCGCCGGCAGCGCCTCCGCCTGAGCCAGCAGGTCGGACGGGTCCACCCCGGCCCACTCCCGCAGCGACTCCTGGAGCAGCCACAACCCGCCGACGTTGCGCAGGAACCGGGTCCGGCCGTCCACGCCGCCCTCGTTGGTGAAGTTCAGCTCCCGCGCCCGCCCGCTCACCACCGGTCCGGGCAGCTCGACCCCGACCAACGACCACGTCCCGCTGGACACGTAGGCGAAGCGCGACCCGTCGGCGGGCAGCGCCACCACCGCCGACGCGGTGTCGTGGGAACCGACCGTCGTGACCGGTGTCGTGCGCGGCAACCCGGTCGCGCTCACCACCTCCGGGCGCAGCAGCCCGCGCACCTCACCCGGCTCCTGCAACGGCGGGAACGGCACCCCGGCGGCCAGCTCCGGCACCCACGTCCTCGTCCGCACGTCCAGCAACCCCGTGGTCGAGGCGTTCGTGACCTCCGTGCGCAGCTCGCCGGTCAACCAGTACGCCAACAGGTCCGGCAGCAGCACGACGTGCGCCGCCTTGTCCCACAACGGCGACGCCCGTTCCGCCTCCAACTGGTACAGCGTGGTGAACGGCAGGAACTGGAGTCCGTTCACCGCGTACAGCGCCTCGGGTGACACCCGCTCGTGGACGCGGGTCACCGCATCAGTGGTCCGTCCGTCGCGGTACGCCACCGGCTCCGCGAGCAACGTCCCGTCCTCGGCCAACAGCCCGTAGTCCACGGCCCACGTGTCGATGCCGAGCGACACCACCTCGCCGAACCGCGCCGCCAACGCCCCCAGACCGGTCAGCACCTCCCGGTACAGGCCGGTGAAGTCCCAGCGCAGGTGCCCGTCCCGCGTCACCGCGCCGTTGGGGAACCGGTGCACCACGTGCAACGTCGTCCGACCTCCGGTCACCACCCCGGCCACGACCCGCCCGCCCGAGGCGCCGATGTCGACTGCTCCGAAGACCTGGGTGAGGGGCGACATGGCGACTCCACGGGGCTTGAATCGTTTCAAACCTCCGCAGTCAAGCGTCCCGCGCCCCGCGCTGTCAAGAAGCCCGGAAGAAAGCCGTCGAGCGCGCGTGCGGCGCTGTCTACGGTGGCTCCGTGACGTTCCCCGACTTCCACCGCGCACCCAACATCGCCGGCCACCCCGACCTCTACGAACGGGAGAACGAGGCGATCGACCCGGACGGACGGCTGTGGCGCGCGCTGCGCGGGCAGGCGGACTGGGCCGGCCGGACACTGGTCGACCTGGGCTGCGGCACGGGGTTCTGGCTGCCCCGGTACGCGGTCGACGCGGCGGAGGTCATCGGCGTCGAGCCGGACCCGGACCTGCTGGTCAGGGCACGGGAACGCGGTGACGCGCGGCCCGGTTCGGCGGAGCACGTCCCGTTGCCGGACGCGAGTGCGGACGTCGTGCACGCCCGGTTCGCCTACTTCTTCCCACCCGGCTGCGAGCCCGGCCTCACCGAGGTGCGGCGGGTGCTGCGGCCCGGCGGCAGGCTGGTCGTCATCGACAACGACTGGCGGCACGGCGAGTTCGCGGACCTGCTGGCCGCCTCGCCGTGGGCGTCCGCGCAGGGCGCCGCCGAGACGACCGACGCGTGGTGGCGGGAGCGGGGAGCCGAGCGCACCGAGGTGATGTCCGCCTGGCGGTGCCGTGACGCGGCCGAGCTGGAGTCCGTGCTGCGCATCGAGTTCCCGGGCGACGTCGTGGACGGGTGGGTCCGCGCCAACCCGGGCCGCCGGGAGCTGAGCTACGGCTACGTGCTCTTCACCGTGACCGCCTGACCGCCCGACCGGCTCACCGGCTCACCGGCTCACCGATGCCGGCGGCCGGACGCCCGCACGTCGCCCACCGCCGGCCGGTCCGCCGCGATGTCGCGCAACCCGTCGATCAGCCGCGCGCCGAGCTTGGCCGCGTTCGCCTGGAGGTCGTGGTCGAGCAGGTAGCGCAGGGTGGCCAGGGCTCCCGCCGTGGCGACCGGGTTGCCGCCGAACGTGGAGATCGAGTTCGCCGTGAGGCAGTCCATCAGGTCGCCGCGCGCCACCACGCCGCCGATCGCCAGCCCGTTGCCCAGGCCCTTGGCGAACGTCATCGCGTCCGGCGTCACGCCGTGCGCCTGGATGCCCCAGAAGTGCTCACCGGTGCGGCCCCACCCGGTCTGCACCTCGTCGGAGATGAACAGGATGCCGTACTCGTCCAGCACCTCCTTGAACGCGCCGAACAACCCGTCCGGCGGCAGGGAGAACCCGCCGACGCCCTGGATCGGCTCCGCGATCATGCACGCCACGTCGCCCGCGGTCGTCGTCTCGATCACCTCGCGCAGGTCCGCCACGCACGCCTTGATGTAGTCGGCGTCGGACAGGTCCTTGAACGGGCTGCGGAACCGGTAGCCACCGTGCACCCAGCTGACCTTGACGGGGCTGAGCGAGGACGCCGACCAGCCGCGGTTGCCGGTGATCGCCATCGTCGCGAACGCGCGGCCGTGGTAGGAGTTGCGCAGCGCGAGGACCTGGTCGCTGCGGCGGAACTGGGTGGCCAGCATGAGCGCCGTCTCGTTGGCCTCCGTGCCGGAGCTGGTGAAGAACACCTTGGCGTCCGGGATGCCGGACAGCTCCGCGACCTTCTCGGCCAGCTCCACCTGCGAGCGGATCAGGTAGAGGGTGGAGCTGTGCAGCACGCCGGTCGCGACCTGGGACCGGATCGCGTCGGAGATCTCGGCCACGTCGTAGCCGACGGCGTTGGTCAGGATGCCGGCGAAGAAGTCCAGGTAGGTGCGGCCCTCGCGGTCCGTGACCCGGCGCCCGCTCGCACTGGCCGGCTCGATCGGCTGCTCGTAGTACAGGGCCATCCAGTCGGGCATCACCGCGCGGTGCCGGGCCAGCAGCTCCTCGTGTCCCATCGCGTCCTCCGGTCGTAGGTCCCTGCCTGGAGTCTGGTCGGCGGTGCCGAAGGCCGCCATGGACAACCTGTACCGCTTTCGGGCACGGCGCATTACGTTGTGTCCGTGTACCCCACGGTGGCCGAAGCGCTCGCCCTGCCGGTCGTCCGACGACCTTCGTGCTGTGGATGCGCCGACGCGCGAGTACGTGGAGCGCTACCTGCCCGAGGACGCCGTGGTGACGGCCGCCAG
>NZ_JBFAAX010000615.1:0-3408 GCF_040639995.1 Actinosynnema sp. NPDC023658
GTGCGGGGGGGGGGGGGGGGGGCCGGGGCCCGGCCCCCCCCCCGCCCGGCTTGTCGCTAGTCGCAGACCGCGCCGCGGGAGGCCGAGCCGACGAGCTTGGCGTACTTCGCCAGCACACCCCGCTCGTACCGGGCGGGCAGCGGCGCCCAGCCCTCGCGGCGCGCGTCCAGCTCCGCCTGGTCGACGCCGATGTCCAACCTGCCGTTGGCGACGTCGAGCGTGATCGGGTCGCCGTCGCGGACGAACGCGATCGGCCCGCCGTCCACCGCCTCCGGGGCGACGTGGCCGACGCACAGGCCGGTCGTGCCGCCGGAGAACCGGCCGTCGGTGAGCAGCAGGACGTCCTTGCCCAGTCCCGCGCCCTTGATCGCCGCGGTGATGGCGAGCATCTCCCGCATGCCCGGCCCGCCCTTGGGGCCCTCGTAGCGGATGACGACCACGTCGCCCGCGACGATCGTGCCGTCCTCCAGCGCGTCCATCGCCGCGCGCTCGCGGTCGAACACGCGGGCGGTGCCGGTGAACACGTCGGAGTCGAACCCGGCGGACTTCACCACCGCGCCGTCGGGCGCCAGCGAGCCGCGCAGGATCGTGATGCCACCGGTGCGGTGGATCGGCTCGTTCATCGCGCGCAGCACGGTGCCGTCGGGGTCGGGCGGCGCGATGTCGGCCAGGTTCTCGGCCACCGTGCGGCCGGTGACGGTCAGGCAGTCGCCGTGCAGCAGACCCGCGTCCAGCAGCGCCTTCATCACCACGGGCACGCCGCCGATGCGGTCGACGTCGGTCATCACGTGCCGGCCGAACGGCTTGACGTCGGCCAGGTGCGGCACCTTCGCGCCGATCCGGCTGAAGTCGTCCAGGCTCAGCTCCACGCCCGCCTCGTGCGCGATGGCCAGCAGGTGCAGCACCGCGTTGGTGGAACCGCCGAACGCCATCACCACGGCGATCGCGTTCTCGAACGCCTCGCGGGTCATGATCTGCCGCGCCGTGATGCCCCGGCGCAGCATCTCCACCACGGCCTGACCGGACTTGCGGGCGAACCCGTCGCGCCGCCGGTCCGTGGCGGGCGGGGCCGCGCTGCCCGGCAGGGACATGCCCAACGCCTCGGCCGCGCTGGCCATGGTGTTGGCCGTGTACATGCCGCCGCACGCGCCCTCACCGGGGCAGATGGCGCGTTCGATCAGGTCGACGTCCTCGCGGCTCATCAGGCCGCGGGCGCACGCGCCGACCGCCTCGAACGCGTCGATGATCGTCACCTCGCGCTCGCTGCCGTCCGTCAGCGTGACCCGGCCCGGCAGGATCGAGCCCGCGTAGAGGAACACGCTGGCCAGGTCCAGCCGCGCGGCGGCCATCAGCATGCCGGGCAGCGACTTGTCGCAGCCCGCGAGCAGCACCGAGCCGTCCAGCCGCTCGGCCTGCATGACGGTCTCCACGCTGTCCGCGATCACCTCGCGCGACACCAGCGAGAAGTGCATCCCCTCGTGGCCCATCGAGATGCCGTCCGACACCGAGATCGTGCCGAACTCCAGCGGGTACCCGCCGGCCGCGTGCACGCCGTCCTTGCTCGCCTTGGCGAGCCGGTCCAGCGACAGGTTGCACGGCGTGATCTCGTTCCACGAGGAGGCGACACCGATCTGCGGCTTGACCCAGTCGTCGTCGCCCATCCCGACCGCCCGCAGCATCCCGCGCGCGGCGGTCCTCTCCAAGCCGTCGGTGACGTCGCGACTGCGCGGCTTGATGTCCGGGGTTTCGTTCATGCACGAAACCTAACGTCCCGGGGCGGGCATCGCACCGGCCGCCCGCCATCGCGCGTCCCCCGGTGTCGCGGACGTGTCGGCCCCGTCGAGCACCTCCGGGCCGCGCCATCCCTTTCGCCCGGAACATCCCGGCACGTCGGCCGCGACGGACGAGGGTCGATCAAGGCAAGACCGGCACGTCTCCCCGTGATCGACCTCCGACCACCGGACCTCCGACCATCCGACCGCCACCGGGGCGGCATTTCAGCAGGACTTGGTCCAGCTGCACTCCAGTTCGACCTGCGGGTCGGCGCTCTGCTGGACCGCGATCCGGACCGGGGGAGCGGTCTGCCCGTCCCGGTGGCCCGCCAGCCGCACCGCGACGGCGTCCTCGAACGGCTTCGCGGAGGTGAGGGTGTTGTTGCTGAACATGGCGAACACCAGCGGGGTGCCGTCCGCCGTGGTGACGTAGCCGGACAGCGCGCTCACGCCGGTCAACGAGCCGGTCTTGGCCCGCACGTTGCCCGCGGCCGGGGTGCCGCGCATCCGGTTGCGCAGCGTGCCGCCCACCATGCGGTCGCTCGCGCCGGCGACGGGCAGCGCGTCGTACCAGGTGCGGAACCACGGCTTGCCCCGCGCCGCGAGCAGCAGCGAGGCGACCTGCTCGGGCGCCACCTGGTCCATCCTGGACAGACCCGAACCGTCCCGCAGGGACAGCGCGGCGGCGTCCACGCCGAACTCACCGAGCTTCGCCGTCATCGCCCGCAGGCCGGCGTCCCAACTGCCCTCCCCGAACACGGCCCGACCGGCGGTCTTCACCAGGATCTCGGCGTGCATGTTGTTGCTCAGCTTGAGGAACGGGACCATCAGCTGCGCCAGCGGCATCGACAGGTGCTCGGCGAGGACCCGGGCCTCCGCCGGGGTCGCGCCGGTGCCCGTGCCGCGGAGCACGTGGACGCCGTGCCGGGTGAGCGCGTCGGAGAACAGGGCCGTGACCAGCCCGGTCGGCTCCCACACCGTGCTCCACTCCGCCTCGACGGCGCCGCCCGCGGGAATCGCGCCGCGCACGTCGATCACGTTGCTGCCGTGCCGCCGCTCGACGGACACGGTCGACGCCGACCCGGCCGGTCCGGTCACGGCGGTGTTGTCGATCGTGACGTACCCCGTGGGCGGTTCGGTGGTGACCGTCGCCGGCGCACCCTGCGCGCCGGGTGCGACCCGCACGATGATCGACCCGGCGTCGTAGTCGGTGTCCGGTGAGACGGTCAGCGCCGAGATCTGGCCGTTGTAGTAGTACGGCTCGTCGTCCCACGCCCAGCCGGTGCCCAGCCGCACGGAGTCGAACCACGTGTCGTCCGCGAGGAGCCTGCCGGTGACCAGCCGGACGCCGCTGGCGGCCACCTCGGCGGCGAGCGCGTCGTAGTCGGCGGCGAGCATGGTCGGGTCGCCGGTGCCGCGCAGGTGGAGGTCACCGGTCAGCACCCCGGCCCGCACGCGGCCCGTCGCGGACACCGTCGTGCTGAACCGGTGGTCGGGCCCGAGGATGTCGAGCGCCGCGGCCGAGCTGAGCAGCTTGCCGTTGGACGCCGGTTGACCGCGCCGGTCGCCCCGCTCGTCGAACAGCACCGCGCCGGTCTCGGCGGGCCGGACCACCAACCCGACCGCGGCGCCGTCG
>NZ_JBFAAX010000616.1:0-3403 GCF_040639995.1 Actinosynnema sp. NPDC023658
GTTCCGCAGCGCCCTCGAACGCGGGGAGGCGCCCACCGTCCTCGAAGACGGGCGGCAGCGCCGGGACTTCGTGCACGTCAGCGTTCGCGGCGTTCACCACGACGTCCACCGCATGCTCGGTGATGTCGCCCAGGACCAGCTCGACCCGTGTCACGCCCCCGAGTATCCCAGCCGGCGGCCCACCGCCCCCGGCCACTTCACCGCCGCATTGTCGTCACAATTGTAATTTCGTGCGTAACGATCACCGGATCGAAAACGACGCGAAATGCCCCCTAGACCGAACGGGTGAACACATTGGCTTTTGCCGGAATGCCTGCCTAATCTCGTCCTGCCGACGCCATCCGACTCGCACGGAACCGTCATTCGGTCGGATCTTCGCTGGTCCGCACCTGTTCGGGGACTGACTCAACCGGCTTCGCCGGAATACGCGATCGATTCCAGAGGGGAATCCACGTCAGTCGGCGCGCACGAGGAGGTGCGGAACGTAATGCACAAGAACAACACCCGAAGACGCGCTTGCGGCGTGACCGCGATCCTGCTGGCCGCATTGGCGGCACCACCCGCCACCACCCCCGCGGCCACGGCCGCGGGCGGCACGGTCACCGGCACGAAGGCGCTCGGGGCCGCGGACATCACCTGCGGCGGCTCCGTCCCGGTCACCGTGACGCTGGACGCCGAGAACGGCGTCGCCGGCAGCCCGGTGGACGTCGAACTGGTCCTCGACCGGTCCGGCAGCATGCAGGGCCAGCCGCTCGCCGACCTGAAGGCGGCGGCGAAGGCGTTCGTCGACATCCTCGACGAGGCCACCGACGGCGTGCTCGACGGCGTCGTGGCCAACGGCACCCGGATCGGCGTGGTCAGCTTCGCGGACAACGCCTCGGTGGACACCGCGCTCACGTCCGACGCGAACGCGGTCAAGAGCGCGATCGACGCGCTGGGCGCCGGCGGTTCCACCAACCACTCGGCGGCCATCTCCACCGGCCAGGCGCAGCTGGCCGGCTCCCTGCCGACCAACGCCAAGAAGATGATCGTGATGACCGACGGCGCGACGACCGCGGGCGGTGACGCCAGCGACGACGCGGCGGCGGCGCGCGCGGCCGGCACCGAGATCTTCGGCATCGGCCTCGGCTCGGTCAACTCCGCCGAGATCAAGGACTGGACCACCGACCCGGACACGACCCACTACTTCGCCGCACCGACCTCGGCCGACCTGCAGCAGGTCTTCGAGGCGATCGGCGCGGCCATCGTGGTGCCCGCGGCGACCGGCGTGTCCGTGGTGGACACGGTGGCGCCGCAGTTCTCGATCAGCGACGCGGCGGTGTCCAAGGGCTCGGTCGCGCAGGCGGGCAACCAGCTCACCTGGACCGTCGGGGAGCTCGGCACCGAGACCGCCACGCTGACGTTCACCGCGACGCACCACCCGGCCGCGGGCGGCGGCGCGCTGCCGGTCAACCCGTCGGTCGCCTACACCGACACCGAGGGCCACGCCGTGACGTTCGGCAACCCGTCGGTGAACGTGCACGGCTGCGCCGCGGCCATCGACGTCGAACCGGAGCACGCGGTCAACGAGCTGGGCACGCCCGGCCAGACGCACACCGTGACCGCCACCGTCACCGACGACTTCGGTGCCCCGGTGCCGGCCACCGCGGTCGACTTCTCCGTCCTCAGCGGCCCGAACGCGGGCGCGGCCGGCGGCGCGAACACCTCCGCCGCGGGCACGGCCGACTTCACCTACCCGGGCACCCAGGGCCTCGCGGGCCTCGGCACGGACACGATCCGCGGCTGCTTCACGCACGCCGACGGCCACGCGGTGTGCGACGACGTGCTCAAGGACTGGGTCGACACCACTCCCCCGGTCGTCACGTGCCGGCCGACCAACAACCCGAGCGGCGGGACCATCCCGCCCGCCGACAACGAGGACGGGTTCTTCGTCCTGACCGCGACCGACGCGGTCGACCCGAGCCCGCAGGTCTTCGTCCGCGACTCGGCCAGTCCGGCCGTGTTCGGCGGTTTCCCGAGCGGCACCAAGATCAAGCTGGTGCAGGCTCCCGGTGCGACGCCGAACCAGAAGCCCGGTGTCGGTGACATCAACTGGCGCATCACGCTCAAGGGCGACGCCCTCGTGTACGGCGTGGACGCGTCGGGCAACCAGTCGGCTCCGGTGAGCTGCCTGGTCCCGCCGCCGCCGAAGTAGCGGTCGGTTCCCCGAGGTCGTGAGGGGCGCCCGGTCGGACGTCCCTCACGGCCGGGTCGACCCTCGACGCCGGACCGGGCGCGCACCCGGTCCGGCCTTCCGGACGGCCGCTAGGGTTGCGCGCTCATGGGGGCTGTCGTGTGGTCGTTGCCGGTGCTGCTCGGACTCGTCCTCCCGCTGTGGGAGGGCGGCCCACCGGCCGGGGCGTCGTTCTCGCTGGTGGTCGCCGGCGTGCTGCTGAAGGCGCGGCAGGTCCACGCGTCGCACCCCGGCCACTGGTTCCCGTTGCTGGTGACCGGTTCGACGTTGTTCGCCGCGGCGCTCTCGGTCCGGGCCACCGGGCCGGATCTCCTCCGGAACGGGTCGGCCGCGTTCGGGCTGTGGCGGTTCCTGATCGGGTTCGCGGTCGCCGTCGGTCTCGGCATCTGGGCGTGGCGGTCGCGCAGCGCCACCGTCGCGGTCACGGCGGTGGGCTACCTGGCGGCCGTCTGGTACTTCCTCCGGCCGGAGCCGGCCGAGGACTTCGGCTGGTTCGCCTACGCCCCGGCCGCCGGGTCCCTCCCGGTGGTGCCGCCGTTCGACTTCCCGCCGCACCCGGAACTGGTGGTGGTCGCCGGCGCGGTGCTCGCGCACGCCGTGTCGGACCGCGTGCGCCCGTGGCACGTCCTGGCGATCGCCGGGTTGGTCGGTTCGTTGTGGCACTACAGCGCGCTCGCGCTGGTGGTCGCGGCCGTGGTGGCCGGCGCCCACGACCTGAACGCCCGCCGTCCCGGCGCGTGGTACCCGCTGCTGCTCGTCGGTGTCGGTCTGGTGGTGTGGCCGGTGGTCGACGCGGCGACCGCGCCCCGGTGGACCGATCCGGCTCTCCAAGGCCCGCCCGACGGGTACTACGCGACGCTCACCGCGGTCGACACGAGCGCCTCGGCGGTGGCCGTCTCGTCCGTCGACCACGACGAGCTGTTCCTGGCGTTCGTCGTCGCGGCAGGGCTGGTCGTGTGGTCCTGGCGGCGCAGGAGCCCGGTCATGCTCCTCACGGCCGTCGCCTACCTGGGTGCGGCCTGGTCGCTCGGCGTGCCGGACGGGATCGGCCTCGTGGTGCCGGGCGGGGGGGGCGGGGGCCCGCCGGCGCCGGCGCGCCCCCGCGGCGGGGGCGCAGGCGGGGGGGTGGGGGGGGGGAACAGGACGATTGGGGGGGGGGGGAGGGTGTGT
>NZ_JBFAAX010000617.1:0-3402 GCF_040639995.1 Actinosynnema sp. NPDC023658
GCAACGGATCGCGGCAACGGGTGCGCGCAATGGGTGATGTCGGTGGTCTCTGGCAAGCTGTCCCGGGTGAGCAATCCGCTGGTCCTGATGGACGCCGCGAGCCTGTACTTCCGGGCGTTCTACGCCCTGCCCGAGTCGATGACCGCCCCGGACGGCACACCGGTCAACGCGGTCCGCGGGTTCGTGGACACGATCGCCAGGGTCATCACCGACCGGAAGGCCGGCCGCCTGGTCGCCTGCCTGGACGCGGACTGGCGGCCGGAGTTCCGGGTGGCCGCGCTCCCGTCGTACAAGGCGCACCGCGTCGCCGCGGGGGCCGCCGACGGCGAGGAGGAGGTGCCCGACACCCTCACCCCGCAGGTGCCGATCATCCTCGACGTGCTCGACGCGGTCGGCATCGCGACCGCCGAGGCCGCCGGTTACGAGGCCGACGACGTGATCGGCACCCTCGCCGCCCACGAGACCGCCGACCCGGTCGAGGTGATCACCGGCGACCGCGACCTGTTCCAGGTCGTGCGCGAGGAGCCGACCCCCGTGCGCGTGCTCTACCTCGGCCGCGGGTGGGCGAAGGCGGAGTTGCTCGGGCCCGAGGAGTTGGCCGCCAAGTACGCGCTGCCGGTCCAGGACGCCGGGCGCGCGTACGCCGGGATGGCCGTGCTGCGCGGCGACCCGTCGGACGGCCTGCCCGGCGTGGCCGGGATCGGGGAGAAGACGGCGGCGAAGCTGATCAGCGAGTTCGGGTCGCTGCAAGCCGTGCTCGACGCCGTGCACGACGGCCGCGACCGCAAGCTCACCACCCGCGCCCGCACCGCCCTGCTCAACGCCCAGGACTACCTGGCCGTCGCGCCCACCGTGGTCAACGTGGCGACCGACGCGGACATCGTCATGGACCGCTCGGACGTCGTGCCCGCCGCGCCGGTCGATCCGGACCGCGTCGCGGAGTTGACCCGGCGTTGGGGCTTGGGCAGTTCGCTGCCCAGGCTGCTGTCCGCTTTGGAGCGCCGCTGACGATCGCCGGTTCACCACGCCGGCTCCACTCACGACCGGCACCATCCGCACAATCCCCGGCAGCAGACGCCGATGCCGGAGTCCAGCGGGGTGGAAGGCGGAGTCGGGGCGGTGGGCGGGTTGTTACCGTCGCGGCATGTGCGTTTCCACTGACGACGCCGACTTCAGCGGCACGTTCGCCTACGCGGGGCGGTGTGGGCACCCGGTGCACGGGCGCATCGAGGTGCTCGGCTACCAGAACCGGGTCGCGAACCTGGCTCCCGGGCCGAACGCGATGGTGCTGCACGTGCCCGCCGCGGGCATGACGCGGGAGAACTTCCTGTCGGTGGGCCGTGACGGCGCGGTGTTGACGAGGATGGTCGACGCGGTGCGGCCGCCCGTGCTCATGGCCGGCGGGGCGGCCACGATGGACTGGCTGGATCACGGGGTCGAGGTGTTCGAGCACGACGTGTACACGGTCGTGCTCGCCTCGGACCCGACGCGCATCCCGCAGGCGTTGGAGCAGGTGCCGCCGCACAAGCGGCCGCGGGTGGGGGACGCACTCTTCCAGTTCTACGCCGACGTGTTCCCCGGCCACACGATCGTGCTGTGCTGCTTCGACAACGCCGACGCGCGGTGGGCGAAGCCGTTGTTGCTCTGGTACCGCCCGATCGACCCGGATCGCCTGGTCGTGCCCGCGTTGGACAGCCACACCGGCGAGGTGCCGGACCTCGACGCGTGGGTCCGGCCGGACCACTGGCTCGTCTTCGGCACGGACGAGGTCGGGCCGGAGTGGGGTCACCCCGTCGACCACGGCCGCGCGATGCGGCACAAGTTGCGCGAGTTCCTGCCCGACCGGGTGATCGGCGTGCAGGTCGCCTACGGTCGCGTGCCCAACGGGGACTTCGTGCTCGCGCACGACGACCTGCTGCGCGGTGACGCGGACAAGGTGGGGCGGTTGAGGCCCTGACGACCGGACCGTCGGGAGAAGGCACCCGGAGAGCGGGAACCTCAGGGGGCAGAGGTCAGAAGTAGGTGCCGCACCAGGGGACTTCGGACACGGCGAACAACGCGTCGGCGCGGGCGAGGGCCGTGGGGGCGACCAAGTCCAGGCGCCGGGTCGCGGCGAGCGTCGCGAACGACACGCCACCCAGGTAGGTCGAGGCGAGGACGTCGACGTCCAGCAGCAGTTCGGGGGCGTCGTCGACGCGCGTCACGCCGTCCGGCGCGATGCGGTACGAGCCCGAGTTCTCCGGCAGGTACGCGTCGCGCACGCCGATCACGACCGGCTCACCGTCGCGGTACGTCCGGGCGGCCAGGGCGGCCGGCACGTCGAGCAGGCGCAGCCACGTCTCGTCGGTCTCCTGCACGACCTGGCACGCGCGGTGGTCGGTCAGCAGCCACTCCACCGGCTCGTCGAGGGGCCGGCCGAACGTCGTGACCTGGTCGACCAAGTCGACGCCGAGCGCGAACAGCCACAGGTCGGCCCACGCCTCGGCGTTCCGCGCCCACAGGTCCATGACGACGAGCGTCGTCGGCTTGTGGACGCCGGGTTCGTAGTCGCCGGGCACCACCTTGAACACCGCGTAGCCGTCGACGTCGTCCGAAGTACCGGAGATACCCGACGCACCCGAAGACCCCGAGCGCACCGCGATCTTGAGGTTCTCCTCGACCGCCCCGCGCCGGACGTTCATGCCCCACCACGCGGGCCAGCGGGCGATCGTGCCGGCACGTCCCGGTGACAGCTCGTCGAACAACGCGAGCGCGATCCGCTCGCCCTCCTCGCCCTCGACCAGCCGCACCCGGCCCACCGGGCGCGTGCGGGGCACGGCCTTGCGACGGTCGATCTTCAGGAACCGGTAGCGGGTGGCCACGCCGTAGCCGTAGCGGCCGTAGATCGCGGATTCGGTCGCACGCAGCGTCGCGACCACGTCCCCGTCCGCCCGCAGCGCCCGGAGCTGCGCCCGCTGCAACGCGCTCAGCACGCCGCGGCGCGTCCAGTCGGCCCGCACGCCCACCCGGCTCACGGCCGCGTTCCGCACCACCGCTCCACCGGGCACGGCGAGCCGCGACGGGAACGCCTGCACCGTGCCGATCATCTCGCCGTCCGCGAACGCGCCGAACGTCCGCCCCGGGTCGTACGACTCCCGCACGAACTCCCACACGTCGTCCGGCGCGGGCTTGTGGTGGAGAGCGCCGCGGAACAGGCCGTGTGCGGTTCGGTACTGGGAGTCGTCCAGGACGCGGACGTCGTGATCGGTCACCACCGAATGGTGCATGACGATTGCTCGCTTCGCTAACGAGTTCACGGCGCGACGGCCGGGTCCGCACCACCGGGTCGACTCCCACCGGGGAGGAGCAGGGGGAACGCCGCGCCAGGCGAAGAAGGTGAGGGCGGACACGACGGAGGCCACC
>NZ_JBFAAX010000618.1:0-3395 GCF_040639995.1 Actinosynnema sp. NPDC023658
CCGAGGACGGGCGCGTCGACGTAGGGCACGGCGTGCTTGGCGGCCAGCTCCGCGAGGTGGGCGCCGCCCGCCAGGCCGACCGTGCCGCACTGCGCCCACACCCCGCCGTCACCGACCGCCGGCAGCGCCTCGGCCATCACCCCGGCGGTGGCGTCGGCGTCGAACAGCATCGTGATCACGACGTCCGCGCCGACGACCGCGCCCTTCGGGTCGTCGGCGACCACCGCGCCCTCGTCAGCCAGCGGGCGGGCCTTGGCCGCGCTGCGGTTCCACACGACGACGTCCATCTTCGCCCGCAGCAGGCTCCGTGCCATGCCGGCGCCCATCAGGCCCGTTCCCAACACCACCACGCGCATGGGCACAAGATCCCACCGCGCGCGGGAACCCGCATCACGAAGGCGTGCCGGCCAGGTAGGTCGGTGCGCGGCGGGCGTGCGCGGCCTGTTCGAACGCGGCGGCGAACCGCAGCACGGTGGCGTCCGCCCGGTTGCCCGCCATGAACGACACGCCGACCGGCAGCGGTCCCGCGAACCCGGCCGGGACGGTGGCGTTCGGGTAACCGGACACCGCGGCCGGGGTCGACGAGCCCAGCACGTAGGCGTCGCCGGTGCCGTACTCGGTCTTCCACGCCGGGCTGTTCGTCGGCGCCATGATCACGTCGAGCCGGTGGGCGGCCAGCACCTCGTCGATGGACCGGCGGGCGAGCGTGGTCGCGGTGCGGCGCTGCTCGACGTACGTGGGGTCGGTCAGCGGCGGGGCCTTCTCTGCCTCGACGAACAGCTCCTGGCCGAACTTGCTCAACTCCACCGGGTCGGCCTGGTTGAATGCGATCAGCCCGGCCAGGGTCTTCGGCACGCCGGGCCTGGTCCGCAGGTACTGCTCCAGGTCGTGCTTGAACTCGGTGACCAGCGCCGGGAACTCGGCCGCGTCGATCTCGTCCTGGTAGGGCAGCTCCACCTCGACCACGGTCGCGCCGGACCGCCGCAGCACGTCCACCGCCTCCTGCACGACCCGGTCGGCGCCGGCGTCGCGGCCCGCCTTGCGCCACACGCCGACCCGCTTGCCGCTCAACGTGGCCGAACCGAGGTCGCGCGCGTAGTCGACGCCCCGGCCCTCCAGCGCGGACATGAGGATCGCGGCGTCCACCACGTGCCGGGCCATCGGGCCGGCGGTGTCCTGCTGCGCCGAGATCGGCACGATGCCGTCGCCGCTGACCCGGCCGAGGGTGGGCTTGAGGCCGACCACGCCGTTCTGCCCGGACGGGCACACGATGGACCCGTCGGTCTCGGTGCCGACGGCGACCTGCGCCAACGACGCCGCGACCGCCGCGCCGGAACCCGACGACGAGCCGCACGGGTTGCGGTCCAGCACGTACGGGTTGTTCGTCTGGCCGCCCACGCCGGACCAGCCGGACGTGGAGGAGGTGGAGCGGAAGTTCGCCCACTCGGACAGGTTCGTCTTGCCCAGCACCACCGCGCCCGCGTCACGCAGGCGGCGCACCAGCTCGGCGTCGTCGCGCGGCGGCACGCGCAGGGCCCGCGAACCGGCCGTGGCGCCCATGACCCTGGTGTCGATGTTGTCCTTGAGCAGGACCGGGATGCCGTCCATCGGCCCGCGCGCCTGGCCGTGCCGACGTCGCCGGTCGCTCTCCGCGGCCTGCCCGATGGCTTCCGGGTTCACCGCGACCACCGAGCGGACCCTGCCGTCGACGGTCTCGATGCGCCGCAGGTAGGCGCGGGTGAGGTCGACCGAGGTGAGCGTGCCGCCGTCCATCCGGCGGACCAGCTGCGGGATGGTGGCCGCGTCCAGGTTCTCGACCGGGCGGGTGGTGGCGTGGGCCGGTGGTGCGACGACGAGCACGCACAGCAGGGCCGCGAGCAGGGATCGCATGGTGGTAGCCCAGTCCCGCCGAGGGGTCGCGGTCAACCCGCCGTTGGTCGGCCGCTTCGGCTCGGCACGGCGACCCGCCGCGGTCGGCCCGTGCGGTCAGCGGGGTGTGTCGTCCTGGCCGACGCCCTGGTCGACGCGTGCGTGCAGTCGTTCGCGGATCTCGTCCGGCGTGTAGGCGCGGCGCTTGCGCTCCCCGCGCGCGATCACCACCCCGGTCGCCGCGACACCCGCGACACCGGCCAGGCCGAGCAGCTTCCACCAGCGCATCTGCCTAGGCTACCGGGATGGCTGGAACCAAGATCGGTCTGGACGAGGCGGTCGAGCTCACCCGCACCGGTGACGTCTGGTTGTTCCGCGGCAGTTCGGTGGCGGACCGCGCGATCCGGGTGACGACGAACAGCCCGGTCAACCACGTGGGCATGACGGTGGCGGTGGAGGACCTGCCGCCGTTGATGTGGCACGCCGAACTGGGCCGCTCCCTGCCGGACGTGTGGACCGGCACGCACCACCGCGGCGTGCAGCTGCACGACCTGCGCGACGCGGTGCTGGTGTGGGCGCGCAAGTACGGGCAGCGGGCGTGGCTGCGCCAGCTCGACCGCCCGACGACCCGGGAGGAGGACGACGCGCTGCTGAAGACCGTGGCGCGGCTGAACGGCACGCCGTTCCCGTCCACGGCCCGGTTGGCGACGCGGTGGCTGCGCGGCCGGGTGCCGAACCTGCGCAGGTCCGCGGAAGCCACCCTGGAGACGGCGTACTGCGCGGAGGTCGTGGCCGTGACGTACGAGTCGATGGGGCTGCTGCCCGCCGGCCGCCGGGCGAACTGGTACGACCCGGGCCGGTTCTGGAGCGGTGACGAGCTGGACCTCCTGGGCGGCACCCGGCTGGGCGAGGAGATCGCGGTGGAGATCCCGTAATTCGAGCGTGTCGATCGGCTCGCCGCCCTACCATCCGATCGGTGGACAGACGTGCGAGCGTGGTGCTGGTAGTGGTCCTGTTGGCCGGCTGCACCGCCGAGGCCGAGGTGCCGCAGTCACCGGAGACCGGGTTGCTCGGCGCGCTGGCGGGCGTGCGGGCCACCGACGGGTCGTCCGTGCTGGTCGAGTACGGCGACGTCGCGGCCGTGCGGGCGTTGCGGGCCAAGGACGCCGACCGCTTCGCCGGCCTCCAGGGCTACGGGTACTCCGACCTCGCCGGGCACGCCCCCGTGCTGCCCGACCTGGTCGGGTTCGACCCGTCCGCCGCCACGACCGCGCTGCGGGTCGGCCAGCCGCCGACGTGGGCCGCGGTGCTGCGCGTGGACGTCGACGTGGCCGCGGTGGAGTCGAAGCTGGCCGGGCTCGGCGGCCGACGTGCCGACTCGGGCACCTGGACCACCGGCGCCGACGGGGAGATCCGCCCGGAGGGCCCGCTGGCGCAGCAACGCGGTGGTGAACACCTACGTGATCCCGGACCGCGTCGACCCGCGCAAGATCGCCTCGGCCGGCCTGTGGTTCAAGGCGGCTGGC
>NZ_JBFAAX010000619.1:0-3391 GCF_040639995.1 Actinosynnema sp. NPDC023658
ACGCCACCAACACCCCCGTGTGGCGCATCGAACTCGGCGGGCTGACCTTCCGCCTGGACGGGGATGGCGGCCCCAGATATGTCAAGTGGGTCGCTGCTGGAACCCCCGAGATCGACCTGGCCGGTGAAGCCGAACGCCTGGCGTGGGCGCACCGCTGGGCGCGTGTCCCACGCGCCCTCGACCACGGCATCGACGCCGAGGGCGCGTGGTTGATCACGGCGGCCGTGCCCGGCCGATCGGCGGTGGAACTCCGGTGGAAGACCGAGCCTGGTGTCGCGGCGACGGCGATCGGCCACGGACTGCGCCTGCTCCACGACGCCTTGCCGGTGGACCAGTGCCCGTTCGACTGGAGCGTCGAGCGGCGACTCGTACGCGCCGACCAGCGCATCGCGGATGGAGAGGGGCCGGACGACTGGTTCCCCGAGCACCGGCATCTCGGGGTGGCCGAGGCCACGACGCGGCTCGGTGAACCGCCCGCGATCGACCGTCTCGTGGTCTGCCACGGAGATGCCTGCGCCCCGAACACCCTGCTGCACGACGACGGCACCTTCGCCGCGCACGTCGACCTGGGCTCGCTCGGGGTGGCCGACCGGTGGGCCGATCTGGCGGTCGCGACGTGGAGCCTCGACCGGAACCACGGTCCCGGCTTCGACGGCACCTTGTACGACGCGTACGGGATCGACCCCGACCCGGAACGCATCGCCTACTACCGCTTGCTCTACGACCTGGCATGACCCGCTCGCGCCTTCGGCGGACAGGTCCACCGAGGTGCCCTGCCAGGTGGCCGCTGCCACGTCATGAGTGACCCGCCCGATACCGCAAGGCATCCCGGCATCGCCGTGGACGATGGCATGGATCGCTCCCTGTGCGGGATTACCTTGACGGCACCGGTGCGACCAGGCGTTCCAGCATGGTGACCGCCGCGCCTGGGCCGTCTTCGGCCGCTACCCTGTCGCCCAGGGCGCGAGCCGGTCGAGCGCGGGACAGGGCGGTGCGCAGAGCGTCGGCGAGGACGTCGGCCGTCAGGCGGTCCCGGGCCGGGGTGGCGGTGCCGACCCCGAGCTCGGTAACGCGGCGGCCCCAGAAGAACTGGTCGGCGAAGAACGGCACGACCACCGACGGGACGCCGGCCAGCACCGCGGCAGCCGTGGTGCCCGCGCCGCCGTGGTGGACAGCGGCCGCGCATCGAGGGAACAGCGCGCGGTGCGCGACGTCGTCGACGACCAGCACGTCGTCACTCGTGTCCGCCTGGTGCAAACCGCTCCAGCCTGACAGCAGCACGGCTCGCCTGCCGACCCGGCGGGCGGCGGTGAGCAACAGGTCGGTAGCGGCGGACGGGTCCGGGTCGCGCATGCTGCCGAAGCCCAGGTACACCGGAGGTTCGCCGGCATCCAGGAAGTCGGTCAGGGCGGGCGGCAGAACGGTGTCGGTATCGGTGAACCAGTAGCCGGTGACGTGGTCGATCGGCGTCCAGTCCCGTGGGGGTGGGACCACGGCGGGGCTGAAGCCGTACAGGCGGGGCGCTCGGCCGTGCGGCGGCGGGGTGCGGCGAGGCAGCGGCGGGAGGCCGAGGTCGGCGCGCTGGTCGTTCAGCAGGGGACGGAAGGCTCGCCACAGCAGAGCTTCGGAGAACCGCCAGGTGGCGTGGTTGAGGACAGCGGGCACCGGCTTGGGCAGGGCCGTCATCGGGAACGCCCTGGTGGGCGTGTTCGGGGACAGGTGGGCGGCCACGACGGGCACGTCCAGGTACTCGGCCACGGTCGGTCCGAACGCCACCAGCGTGGAGTACACGACGACGTCGGCGTCGCGGCACGCCTCGACCGCCGCCGTCAGCGACCCGCGAAGCTCCGGGCCGACCACCTCGCGCAGCCGCCGGACCAGCGCGACCGGGCTTCGCGCGGCCAGCAGTGCCTGCCCCTCGGGTCCGGCGAGGGTGGCCTTGGGGTCGCCGGGCAGCTCGACGAAGTCGAGCCCGGCGGCACGCACGACGAGCTCGAACTCGCGGTGCGTCACCAACCGCACAGCATGCCCGACCGCACGCAGCCGCCCGCCTAGGGCGAGGAACGGCTCGACGTCACCTCTGGACCCGGCGGTCAGCACGGACACCCGCACCCGCGACTCCTTCCACTCACTCCACGACAAGATCGCAAAGGTAGCGTGGAGGTCCGGCGTACGCGATCGTCGCAGCTCGGCGTCCCAGTGCGGAGTCCTGACACCCCACAGGGGGCGGTTGGCGGAGAAGAGTCGGAGCTGTGGACGAGGGCGTCCCGGAAACGTTACTCGACCGCATAGCCACTGATTTCGTTGATCTGCCAACGTCCCCCGACGTAGAAGAGGTTGAACCTCTTCCTCTCCATTGGTGCCCCATCGCGCTTCAGATCCTGCATCGCAAACTCGACTTCAGCTTCCAGGGTGCCGTTGTTGCGGATTTCGACGGATCTTATCTCCGCGTTCTTGTATGCATCCCTTTGTTCCGGTGACATCTTCTCGTATTCTTGCCTGAACTGTTCGGCGCAGTTTGCGGGCACCTTGTGGGAGAGTTTGCAGACTATCTCGGGATTCCCGACGCTCGCACCGTCAAGGAATGCCCGGGCCGACTGGAGCGCACCTTCTTTGCTGGGATCGGTACCGATGTCCTGGATCTGCGCGCCCGGATCAAGTCCGGGTCGGTCGGAATTGCCGCTGTTCAACATTGCGACGAGGACGACGGTGGCGATGATCACCAGCGCCAGGCCGCCCAAGGTGAACTTGGTTGCGCGTGTCTGGGTTATCGAGCCGCCGGCGATGAGAGACTTCTTCATGGTGACCGCGCCACCGGCGCTCAAGTTGACTTGGTTCTGGATCGTCGCTTGATCGGCGGCGCCTTGGGAGACCCATACCGCCTTCACCGCCTCGGTCAGCTGGTTTGCGAAGCCCGCGTCGGTATTGGCCTCCTCGGTGATCGCAAAAGTCGCCATCTTCTGGCGCTCCGGAGCCGACGGTTGCTCCTGCCAGCCTTCGAGCACCGCCTGTCCCAGCTTGGTGCGGCCGAGTCTCGCCGCGATCAACCGGTGCAGACCGGCGACTGCGCTCTCTGCGAGCTTGTCGGTGGTGCCAATCGCGATGTTGGCCAGATACGTGCTGATCAGTCCGACTGCCTGTGCCGCCAAGGCTGCAATTTCCATAGCGTTCAAGGTAGCGCCTCATCGCGTTCACGCATGCGAATCAGGGGTATTCCAGCTGAACGTGGAAAAGTATATCGAGGTGGAATTGCGCAACCGGCGTGTGTCGCTCGAAAGTTGTAGCTGCTGTTCGGGCGGCTCCAGGTACAGAGCGGATTCCCGGCCGAGCCGCCATTCGGGGTGAAGGCCCGGGTCCCTCCAGCGTGTTGCCGGGGACGTGGTCGATGCGG
>NZ_JBFAAX010000620.1:0-2010 GCF_040639995.1 Actinosynnema sp. NPDC023658
GCCGGGGTCGAGGTGCGCGGCGACGCGGACCGGCTCGTGCAGGTGGGGGCGAACCTGATGGCCAACGCGGTGGCGGTGTCGCCGCCGGGCGAGGCGGTGCGGGTGTGGTGCGGGTCGGACGCCGCGCACGCGCTGGTGCACGTGTCCGACCGGGGCGGTGGGGTGCCGGAGGACCAGGTCGACCGGATCTTCGAGCCCTTCGTGCAGCTCGGTCCGGGCGGCGCCGGGCTGGGGTTGACGATCACCCGCGGCATCGTGGAGGCGCACGGCGGCTCGGTCTCGGTGCGCTCGACCCCCGGGTCGGGCAGCACGTTCACCGTCAGCCTCCCGTCGGCCGGTCCGCTGGTGGACCGCCCGTGGTGGTGACCCGGACCTCCGCTGGTCCAGGTCAGCGGAGGTCCTGGTCGATGCGGTAGCCGACACCGCGGACGGTCGCGATCACGTTCCCCGCGCCGGCCGCGGCGAGCTTGCGGCGCAGGTTGGACAGGTGCACGTCCACCGCGTGGTCGTCGGCCAGCCACTCCTCGCCCCAGGCGCGGCGGCGCAGCTGCTCGCGGGTGCGGACCCGGTTGGGGTGCTCCGCGATGGCGGCCAGCAGCTCGAACTCGATGCGCGTGGTGCGCACGAGGCTGCCGTCGACCAGGACCTCGCGGGCGTCGAAGTCGACCACGACCGGACCGAGGACGCGCCGGTTGGCGGGCGGGGCGGCCACGACGGGCGCGGTGCGGGGCCGGCGCAGCAGGACGTGGACCCGGGCGACCAGCTCGCGCGGCGAGAAGGGCTTGGTGAGGTAGTCGTCGGCGCCCGCGGACAGGCCGACGAGCTTGTCCACCTCGTCCGCGCGGGCGGTGAGGATCAGCACGTAGGCGGTGGAGAAGTGGCGCAGCCGCCGGCAGACCTCCAGCCCGTCCGGCCCGGGGATGTTGAGGTCCAGCACCACCACGTCCGGCACCCAGTCGCGGGCCTCCACCAGCCCCGTGTCCCCGTGCGCGGTGGTGCGCACGGCGAACACCGCGTCACGCAGCGCCAGCTCGATGACGAGCGCGATCTCCGGTGTGTCCTCCACGACGAGGACCTTCGCGGTGCTCACCCGGTCCAGTGTTACCCGCCGCGCCCGTCGCGGCAGGGCGCGCGGGCCGGTGCAGCGCCCGCTTGGCCGCCACCAGCAGGGCCAGTCCGATCAGGACGATGAGGCCGACCTTGACGCCGGGGTACTGGCCGAGCAGGGCGGCACGGCCGAGGAACGGCACGTCGGCCACGGACACGGGCACCGTGTCGGACACGATCCGCAGCGCCTGCGGGTCCGCGGCCTCGTTCGCGTCGCCCTTGGTGCGCACCACGACCGCGCCGCCGGAGGTGTCCTTGGAGATCACCCGGTGGGCGTACCTCTCACCGGGCGCGTCCGGGCGTGGCAGCACGACGACGTCCCCCACCCGCACGTCGGCCGCCGGGACGGGCCGGGTGACGAGCAGGCCGCCGGGCGCGAACGCGGGTTCCATGCTGGGCGAGAGCACGGGTGCGAACCCCACGTGCAGCACGACGACGAGCACCGAGACGGCGACCGCGACGAGCGCCGCGGTGGCGAGCAGCAGGTTGGACAGCACGCGCACGGCTGGTTCCTCAGGAGTTGGTGGTGGTGGCCGCCCGGACGTGCGCCCGGGTGGTGGAGGCGGACAGCGAGACCGTCATGCCGAGGCCGGCGGGCAGCGTGAGCCGGAGACCGATCGCGGCGCCCGGCGCCACGGGCAGCGGCGTCGTGGTGCCGTTCGAGACCGCCACCACCTGACCGCCGGGGCACGAGCCGTTCTGCCACGGGCCGGAGGTGCAGGCGGTCAGCGAGGCGCCGGACAGCGGGAACCCCGAGCCGGACAGGGAGTAGACCTGCCCGGTCAGGGCCGCCGTGCCGGTGTTGCGGGCGGTCAGGTAGGCGTTGAGGGGGATGAGGGAGCTGTAGTTGGCGGTGTAGGGCCGTCCGGTCAGCAGCGTGCCGCCCGGGTCGGTCAGGGTGGC
>NZ_JBFAAX010000620.1:2020-3386 GCF_040639995.1 Actinosynnema sp. NPDC023658
GGCCGCCCAGCTGAGGGACCCGCCGCTGGACGCGGCGGTGGTCGAGGCGGCGACCGCCGCGCCCGCGGCTCCGGTGCCCAGCAGACCGGCGATGACGACCCCGCCGAGCACCGCGCTCGCGCGTCGCGGGGTGATGGCCGTCATCGCTGCTCCTCTTCCGGGGTCGGGCGGGGTCAGGAGTTGGTGGTGACCGCGGACCGCTGGGTCTCGCTGAACGTGTAGGTGAGGTTCACCGACTGGCCCTGCACGGTGTTCGCGGGCAGCGCGCCGTTGACCGTGGTCTCGTTCTGGTCGGGCAGCTGCACGGAGATCTGGAGGTTCTCCACGCCGCTGGCGGTGATCGCACCCGGCAGGAGGGACGCGGCGGAGGCGAGGCCGCTCAGCGGGGTGGCGTTGAGCAGGACGGCCTTGTCGCCGTTGCACGCGCCGGTGGCGGGGGTCCAGGCGCCGGAGCACTGGCTGACGGTGACGCGCAGCGCCCTGGTGGTCGCGCCGTCGGTGACCAGGGTGGTCGAGCCGGTGGCGGCGACCTGCATCGTCAGCGCCTGGGCGTCGAGGCTGCCGCCGTTGGTCAGGGTCACGTAGCGGTTGGCGGTGTCGCCGGGCGCGAGGTTGGTGATGCTCTGGCTGAACCCGGCGCCGTTGTTGCCCAGGGCCAGCTTCAGCGTGCCGCTGCTGATCTGCTCGGGGGTCACGTTCGCGGCGGTCGCGGTCAGCGTCGCCCAGACGCCGACGCCCATGGCGACGAGAACGGACCCGCCGACGGCGGCGAGGGCGACCGGGCGCCAGGCGGGGCGACGGCGGTTGTGCTGCATTTCGGGCTCCTCACTCGGTGGTGGAACCAAGGTTGGGGCCCGGACCTCCGCCGTTCCTCAGCGCTTCCTCAAGGTCGCCTCAAGGTTCGCGCGCACCCCTGGAGCACCGCGGCTTCACCCCGCCGGGACGGACGGCCGGACGGTCAGGGTGGCCAGCGCCAGCACGCCGGCCGCGAGGTAGAGGGCGGCCTGGACGTCGAGCAGCGCGGACAGGCCGAGCAGGGGCGTGAAGGCGCCGGCCAGGACCATGCCGAGCGCCTGACCGCCGTCGAACAGGCTCATGAACGTCGCCATCACCCGGCCGCGCACCTCGTCGGCGGCGTGCAGCTGGAGCAGCGACATCATCGCGGCGCCCAGGACCACGCCGGGCACGCCCGCGACCGCGAACACGCCGACGAAGAACACGAACGCGGTCGTCACCAGGGGCGCGTTCCAGCCGATCGCGGCCACCACGCCGAACGCGAGCAGCGCCACCCCGAACAGCCGGCCGGGCGGGAACCTGCGCGCCAGCGCACCCACCAGCAGGCCGCCGGCCAGCCCGCCGACGGCTT
>NZ_JBFAAX010000621.1:0-3383 GCF_040639995.1 Actinosynnema sp. NPDC023658
CACTCCGCCGCGCGCGCCGGGCAGGCCGGTCGCCACGTCGAACGTGGTCACGTGGGCGTGGTCGACGGGGTTGGCCAGCAGGCCGGTGACGACGAGGCCCGCGACGTGGGAGATGTCGACGACCAGCAGCGCGCCCACGTCGTCGGAGATCGCCCGCAGTCGGGCGAAGTCCGGGGTGAGCGGGTGCGGCTCGCCGCCGCACAGCAGCACCGCCGGCCGCGCCCGGTCCGCGAAGGCGGCCAGCCCGTCGTAGTCGATCTCCTCACCGACGGCGAAGAGGTGCTCCTCGGTCCGGTGCCCGCGACCGTCGCGGGGCCCGGCGCCCAGTCGCGCGTCCAGCACGACCTCGTCCGGGCCGAGCACCGCGTCCAGCACCAGCGAGCGCGCCTCGACGCCCGAGTACGGCCGCACGTCGGCGTACTCCGCGCCGAACGCCGCACGCGCCCGTTCGACGGCCAGCCGTTCGACCGGGCCACCGTCCACACCGGACACCGGGTCGGCGGGCAGCACGGCCGCGCTCGCCGTCGTGGTCGGGTCCGGCGCCGGGCCGGGGGCGCGCAGCACGAGGTTCTCCTCGCGCTCGCCGTGCTCGGCCAGCAGCAGGGCGTGCAGCTGCGGGTCGTCCTCGGCCAACCACTCCGCGCCCGCCGCCGCGACCGCCGCCAACGGCGACCACGGTGGCGTGGTCGGCGCGCGGCCCAGCCTCAGCTCGACCATCGCCCCGCCCGGGTGCGCGTCCGCGGTGTCACCGGGCCACCGCCGAGCGGTAGGCGCGCACCGCGAGCGGCGCGGTGACCAGCAGCACGGCCAGCGTCAACGCGACCGCCATCGGGATCGGGTGCGCCGCCGGGAACGAGTCGCCCGCGGGCGCCGGGTTGCCGAACAGCTCGCGGCACGCGGCCACGACCGAGCTGATCGGGTTCCACTCGCACACCACGCGCAGCCACGCCGGCAGGCCGTCCAGCGGGATGAACGCGTTGGACAGGAACGTCAGCGGCATCACGATGAGGAACGCCACCGCGCTGATCGCCTCCGCGCCGCGCACCACCAGGCCGATCAACGCGCCCAGCCACGACATCGCGAACCCGAACAGCAGCAGCAGGCCCAACGCGCCGAGCGCCGCCGCCGCACCCGCCGACACCCGCCAGCCGATCAGCAGGCCGACCAGGCCCATGACCGTGATGGACATCAGCGACAGCACCAGGTTCGACGCCGTGCGCGCCAGGAGCACCGCGCCCTGCGACATCGGCAGCGACCGGAAGCGGTCGACCAACCCGTTGCCCAGGTCGTCCGCGACGCCCAGCGCGGTGCTGGACACCGTGGACAGCATGGTCTGGGTGAAGATGCCGGCCATCAGGTACTCGCCGTAGGAGCCGCCACCGGGCACGGCGATCGCCGCGCCGAACAGCACGCCGAAGATCACCACGTAGGCGACCGGCATCAGCGTGACGCCGAGCAGCTTCTCCGGCGTGCGCGCGATGTGGCGCACGTGCCGGGCGAACAGGGCCGCCGTGTCGCTCGCCGCACCGGCCAGGGCGGGCGGGGCCACGGGGACCAGGGGGGAGATGGTGGTCATGGGGTCGTCCTCTCGGCGTTGGTCCTCTCGGGGTTGGCCGTCGTGCCGGTCAGCGCCAGGAAGACGTCGTCCAGCGACGGTCGGCGCGTGCCGAAGTCGGTGACGGCCGCGCCGAGCGGGCGCAATGCGTCGGCCGCGTCGGCGACACCGCCGAAGCCGTCGTGCAGCGGGACCGACACCGTCAGCCCGTCCGGGGAGGTGGTCGGCGGGGCGACGACCATCCGGCCCAGCAGCGCGGTGACGGCCGCGACGTCGGAGCGGTGCGCCACGGAGACCTCCAGCCGTTCGCCGCCGACCTTGGCCTTCAGCTCGTCGGGGGTGCCCTCCGCGATGACCAGGCCGCCGTCGATGACCGCGATCCGGTCCGCGAGCTGGTCGGCCTCCTCCAGGTACTGCGTGGTCAGCAGCACGGTCGCGCCGCGCGCCACCTGCTCGCGGATCATGTCCCACAACGCGAGCCGGCTCGTCAGGTCCAGGCCGGTGGTCGGCTCGTCGAGGAACATCACCGCGGGCTCCGCGATGATGCTTACCGCCAGGTCCAGCCGCCGCCGCATCCCGCCGGAGTAGGTCTTCACGACGCGGTTGGCCGCGTCCTGCAACGAGAAGCGCTCCAACAGCTCGTCGGCGCGGGCCTTCGCCGTGCGCCTGCCCATCCGGTACAGAGTCCCGATCAGCCGTAGGTTCTCCCGGCCGGTCAGCTTCTCGTCCACGGCCGCGTACTGGCCCGCGAGGCCGATCGCCCGGCGCACCGCGCGCGGGTCGCGCACCACGTCGTGCCCCGCGACGAACGCCTGCCCGCCGTCGGGCACCAGCAACGTCGACAGGATGCGCACGGTCGTGGTCTTGCCCGCCCCGTTGGGGCCGAGGACGCCGAACACCTCGCCCGCCGGGACCGTCACGTCGACGCCACGCAGCGCCTCGTGGTCGCCGTACCTCTTGCGGAGCCCTTCGGCTCGGATCGCTGCTTCCACGCGCCACTCCTCAGGGAGAAATATGGCGCCGACACGCGCCATCGACATGCACGGACGTCGTGCGCGAACGACGCTAGACGGCGCGGGACCCCCTCGGGCCGTCGCTGCAACAACTGCCCTCGACCGCCGGAAACCCCTGCAGGATCGTGCAAACGGCTTGACCGGACGGCTCACCCCGGGCGGTCCCTGCATGATGTTGCAGGCGCGTTGACCCCTCCTTTTGGGCGGTCCAAGACTGTGACGATCCGCTTCCCGCCGCACCAGTCCACGGCGGATCTCCACCCGCCGCAGAGCGAGGACCACGACATGAACGGTGAACCCACCGCACGGCTCCCGCTGACCGCCGCCCAGGCCGGCATCTGGTTCGCGCAGTCGCTCGATCCCACGAACCCGGTGTACGCCGTGGCCGAGCAGGTCGACATCGACGGACCGCTGGACACGGCGCTGTTCGCCCGCGCCCTGCGGCTGGTCGTCGCGGAGGCCGAGGCGCTGCGGATCGCCGTGGTGGAGGGGGAATCCGGCTCGCAGCAGCTCGTCCGGTCCGAAGTGGACGTTCCGGTGGAGGTCGTGGACCTCGCGTCCGGGGCGGACGCCGACGCGTGGACGGCACGACGGCTGGCCCGCCCCATCGGCGCGCGCGGCGACGACCTCGTGGAGTTCGCGCTGCTGCGGCTGGGGGAGCAGCGGCACCGCTGGTTCGCCCGCTACCACCACGTCGTGCTCGACGGCGCGGGGACCGCGCTCGTGGAACGGCGGGTCGCGGAGGTCTACACCGCCCTGGCGCGGGGCCTCGACGCCGGCCCGAACCCGTTCGGGCCCGTGACCGGGCTGCTGGA
>NZ_JBFAAX010000622.1:0-3379 GCF_040639995.1 Actinosynnema sp. NPDC023658
CGCCCGTCGCGCTCCACCGACCGCGGCACGACCGGGTCGGAGCACAGCAGCACGGGACCGTCGGCGGCGGTGTCCGGGAGCCTTCCGTGCGTGCCGCGCACGCACGACGGGTCCAGCGGCACGACGTTCATCGCGTACCGCAGGCCGAGCTTCTTGCGCGCCAGGTTCAGCCCGGCCTTGGCCTTGGCCAGGCGGTCGGCCGGGTCGAAGAACAGCTCGGCCGGGTCGTAGCCGGGCTTGCGGTGGATCTCCACGCCGCGGGCGAAGTCGGGCGCACGGGCGTCGTCGAGCCAGTAGTAGTAGGTGAACCAGGCGTCCGGCTCCGCGATGACGACCAGCTCGCCCGAGCGCTCGTGGTCCAGCCCGACCGATGCCTGCGCGTCCCGGTCGAGGACGGTGTCCACACCGGGCAGTCCGTCGAGCACGGCGCGGGTCTTGGCCAGGTCGGCGGGATCGCTGACGTAGACGTGCGCGACCTGGTGGTCGGCCACGGCGAACGCGCGGGACGTCCACGGGTCCAGGTACTCCATGCCCGCCTGGGTGTGGACCTCCAGCAGCCCGGCCGCCCGCAGCGCCCGGTTGACGTCGACCGGCCTGCGCGCGTCGGTGATCCCGTACTCCGACAGGGCGACGATCGTGGCGTCGGAGTCCAGCAGGGGCTTGAGCGCCCGGTCCACGTCGGCCGCGGCCTTGATCGCCTGCGGTGACGAGGGTCCGAACCGCTGGAGGTCGTAGTCCAGGTGCGGCACGTAGACCAGCAGCAGGTCCGGCCGGTGGTCCGCGAGCACCTTCAGCGCCGCGCCGATGATCCACTCGCTGGAGGCCAGGGAGGCGGTCGGTCCCCAGTACTGGAACAGCGGGAATTCACCCAGCGCCCCGGTGAGCCGGTCGTGCAGGTCGGGCGGGCGGACGTAGGCGTCGGGCGACTTGCGGCCGTCCGCGTGGTAGATCGGGCGCGGCGTGACGGTGACGTCCGTGCTCGCGCCCATGGCGTACCACCAGCAGATGTTCGCGGCGGTGTAGCCCGGGTGGGCCCGCCGCGCGGTCTCCCACAGCTTCTCGCCGCCGACGAGCCGGTTGTGCTGCCGCCACAGGTGCACCTCGCCCAGGTCGCGGAAGTACCACCCGTTGCCCACGATGCCGTGCTGCGCCGGGGTGAGCCCGGTCAGCAGGGTGGCCTGGGCGCTGCACGTGACCGCGGGCAGCACGGTGCCCAGTTCCGCCTGCCAACCCAGGCCCGAGAGGTTCGGCATGTGCCGCAGCAGCGCGGGGGTCATGCCCACGACGTCGATGACCACCAGTGGTTTCACACCGTCACCCCGGTCCGGAAGTTCTCGTGGGCCCACCGCAGTTCCGCGGCGATGCCCTCGGTCAGGTCGCCCGCTCCGGGCAACACGTTCCACGTGTAGGTCTCCACCTCGACGTGGGTGTCGAGCCCCACTTCGGCCATCGCGGCCAGCAGCACGTCGGTGGTCGAGGTCAGCGGCGCGGGCCGGGCGTGCAGCGGCACGTGGAAGTGCACCCGCCACGGGTGCCGCGCGGGCAGGGACTCGAAGGCCTCCGGCAGGTCGTCCGCCGCGAGGACGCCGTCCGGGGTGTTCTCCCGGACCTGGTGCAGGTAGCGGGGTTCCGCGAACGCCCCGACGGCACGCCGGCCCTCTTCCGTGCCGGGTTCGGCCACCTCCAGCGCGGCGGACGCCTGCACCTTGACCACCGACAGCCCCGCCGCGCGGATCGCCGCGACCGTCTCCGCCGGGTCCGCGAACGACACGGCGAGGTGGCAGGTGTCCAGGCAGATGCCGACGTACTCGGGGTCCACCCGGCCGGCCAGCCACGCCACCGCGTCCGCGACGGTGTCCAGCACGCAGCCGGGTTCGGGTTCGACCGCGAGCCTGATCGGCCGGTCCGCGGCGGTCCGCAACGACTTCGTCAACTCGGTCAGCGCGGCCTCCGCGACCGCGTCGTCGGCCTCGCCCCACGGCTCCCGCCACGCCAGCGGCAACGTCGAGATGCTGCCGTAGGAGGCGGAATCCGGCATGAGGTCGGCCAGCACGGTGGCGCAGTCGACCGTGTAGGCCAGGCGGCGCGGGTCGGTCCAGCTCGGCCGGTACACGGCGTGCTTGACCACCTCGCCGTGGAAGTCGCCGTACGGGAACGCGTTGAGCGTGCTCACGGTCAGCCCTCGGCGTGCCAGCTCGACCCGCAGGCGCAGCCGTGCCGCCCCGTCCTGCGCCAGGCCGCGCGCGACCGACGCGGGCAGCCACAGCCCCAGCGGGAGGGTGTCGACGCCCAGACGGGCGCGCACGCCGACGGCGTGGCGGTCGAGCTGGTCCAGGATGCCGGCCAGGTCGTCCGCCGGGTGGACGTTGGTGCAGTAGGCGATCACGGGCGCTCCCCCCGCAGGACGGAGTTCCCGGTGGCGGCGTCGCTGGTGGTCGCCGCGGCCGGGTCGAGCGCGAGCCGGCCGCTCTGGCCGTAGAACGCCACCGGGTTGCCCCACAGCACGGTGTCGACGTCGGACTCGTCGAACCCCGCTTCGAGCATCGCGAGGCCGGTGGCGCGGGTCTTCAGCGGGTCGGAGCGGCCCCAGTCCGCGGCCGAGTTGACCAGCACCCGATCCGTGCCGTACTCGGTGAGCAGGGCCACCATCCGCAGCTCGTCCATCTTGGTGTCGGGGTAGATGGAGAACCCCATCCAGCACCCGGAGTCCGCGACCTCGCGCACGGTCGTCTCGTTGAGGTGGTCCACGAGGACGCGTTCGGGCGCGATGCCCGACTCGCGCACCACGTCGAGGGTCCGCTGCGTGCCCGCCCGCTTGTCGCGGTGCGGGGTGTGCACGAGCACGGGCAGGTCGTTCCGGACGGCGAGCTCCAGCTGGCGGGCGAACGCCTCGTCCTCCTCCGGGGTCATCGAGTCGTACCCGACCTCGCCCACCGCGACGACCCCGTCCTTGGCCAGGTAGCGCGGCAGCACGTCGAGCACCTCGGTGCAGCGCGGGTCGTTGGCCTCCTTGGGGTTCAGCGCGATGGCGCAGTGGTGGGCGATGCCGAACTGCGCCGCGCGGAACCGCTCCCACCCGATCAGGGCGTCGAAGTAGTCGACGAACGACCCGACGTTCGTGCGCGGCTGCCCCAGCCAGAACGCGGGCTCCACCAGCGCCCGCACCCCGGCCGCGTGCATGGCCTCGTAGTCGTCGGTGGTGCGCGAGGTCATGTGGATGTGCGGGTCGAAGATGCGCATCAGGAAGCCTTTCCGAGCAGGTCGAGGGCGTCGGCGGGCACCGGACGGCCGGCCGCGCGGCGTTCGTCGGCGAACGCGGACACCATGCGCAGCAGCTCGTCGTCCGCGCGCCGGTCCAGGTCCGCCACCTCGGTCAGCG
>NZ_JBFAAX010000623.1:0-3376 GCF_040639995.1 Actinosynnema sp. NPDC023658
GGTCCGCGTCCGACTTCGCCGACTGGACGATCGAACACGGCTACGCAGACGCCACCGGGCGCAAGCTGAGCTGGATGGACTACTACAACCTGGAGGCCGACGCCAACCGGGCCGGCACCAACCTCAACCAGTTCCTGCACGCGCGGGGCATCCAGCAGTTCGAGGTCTACCACCCGGCCGACCGGTTCTGGACGTTCCAGCTGATCGAGGCGGCGCTGTTCGTCGCCGTCGCGGCGGTCCTGATCGGTGTGGTGGTGTGGCGGGTGCGCCGCCGCATCATCTAGGAGTCGTTCGGGGTTCGGCGCCGACCAGTCAGCGTTCGAAGCGGGCGCTGCGGCGCAGGGTGCGGCCACGGGGCTTCGCGCGGGCGAAGAAGTCCAGGGCCTCGGCCAGGGAGCGGCCTTCGACCTCCGCGAAGGCCCGGATGCCCTGGCGGGCGAAGCGCATGGCCTGGAGTGGGCTGACGGCGGCCAAGCGCTGCAACAGGAGGTGCGCGGCGGCGACGTCGTCGGGTTGGACCCGCTCCCGCGAGTCGCCCAGCAGTCGGGGAGCGGCGGCCAACAGGTGTTCCAGGGACTGCCGCACCCGTTCGTCGGTGGCGGCCAGGTGGGCGAGTTCCGGCGTCGCGTCCTGCGCGGCCGCCCACCAGGTGCCCAGGCCGGGGTACTCGCGGAAGGTCGTGTCGCGGAACGTGCGCATGGCGTCGAAGGAGTGCTGCTTGAGCCGCTCGTCGGCCGCGGTGCGGGCGAACACGCCGTCGAGGTTGCAGCCGCCGGGGATGTCCACGAGCGCGTTGCCGCCGAACCAGCCGAACAGCTCCCAGTCGCCGTCCTCGGCCGTTTCCTCGTTCCAGCGCCGGGAGAAGTCGATGTCGGGCATCGCCTTGAGCGCGTCGCAGTCGGTGGTGAACGCCTCGGTGCCGACCGAGTCGTCGTTGTCGCCGAAGGTGCCGAACCACAGCAGCTCCCAGGCGTCCATGGAACCCTTGACCTGGGTCCGGACCGACGTCGCGGCCGACGACTTGACCTGGTCGACGGCGGCCTTGATCTCCGCGGGCGTCGGCGCGTGCGTGGCGTGCTGGAAGTCCGCGGCCACCTTCACCACGGCCAGGTGCACGGCGTTGACGAAGGCGGAGTAGCCGTCGTTGGCCAGGCTGTCCGGCCAGCCGTCCTCCTCCATGGCCGTCACCACCACGCCGGTGATGCCGGGCAGGTTGCCGTCCGGGAACAGGGAGGCGATGAACGGGTCGTTGACCGGGATGGGCTTGAGCACGGTGCTGAACGAGCCGATGCCCTCCGGGACCGTGACGTCGTCACCGGCGTCGACGTCGGTGTTGCCGAGGTTCCCGTGGCTGCCGTTGGACGAGACGATGATCGGTGAGCCGACCAGGCCGGCGCCCTGCTGCACGACGTAGCTGTCACCGTCGATCTTGAAGAAGACCGCCCAGAGGTACGGCTCGGCGTTGCCCCAACCGTCACCCTCGTCGTGGCAGTGGAGGCGGGTGAGTCTGGTGGTCATGTTGATGCGGACTGCCATGGCGGTGTCCTTCCTCGACCGACGCGGCGTTGTGTGTAACCCGTACCTCGACCATTCGGACCTCTCCGTTACGCCACTGGGACGCTTCCTCACGGAGTCACCTGGTCGTGCGACACCGAGTCGCGCACGACCGAATGCGGAGAGTGAAGGAAGCGGTGTGAGCCGTGATCCCGGCAGGGTCAGGGGGTCGACGGGAGCAGTACCTCGTAGGGCAGTCGAGCCGGGGCTCCGCCGCGGTTGCGGGCGAGGGTGAAGGCGCCGTAGGCACCGGTCATGCCCTGAGCGGCACGCCACTCGACGAAGCGCAGGTCGTCCACGTCCACCCAGGCCGGCTGGGCGGAGGAGCCGGTGACCTTCAGGTACGGCATCACCATGTTGCCCTTGGTCGGTCCGGTGTCCAACTCGGACAGCGACAGGTCGACGACCACCTGGTGCCACTGGCCGTCCGCGGGCACGTCCACCGGTTTGGTGTAGGTCGCCACGACCTCCGAGGTCGGGTCCTCCGCCGGGTTGCTGTCGTCGAAGTGGTAGATGTCGAAGCGCGCCTCCGCGGTCGCGGACGAGGAGCGGCGGACCTTGGTGACCAGGGAGTAGGACGGCTCCGGGTCGGTGGGGACGGCCTTGGCGTCGTAGGCCCGGTGGCGGGGGAGGGCGATGCGGGCGATCGGCCTGCTCTGCACCGCGTCGCCTTCGCGCACCTCCAGGCGCAGGGCGCGCAGGCCCCCGGCGGCGTCGCCCGAGCGGACGCCCTCGCGCTTGCTGTTCACGCTCCAGTGCACGGCCTCGCTGACCGCGGCATCGGCGGTCTCGTCCTCGAAGTGGCCCCAGCCGTACAGATCACGCCCGACGTCCACCCCACCTCCGGTGGGCTTGACCAGCGCCGAGGGTACGACCGGGAGGTCGACCACGGCGCCGGGCGGCACGTCCTGGTTCTCGGTGCGCTGGGCGGTGGGGCCGGTGACCAGGCGGCCGGTGTGCCGTTCCAGGACCACCTGCGCCGGTGTTCCCACGGCCCGCGGTCGGGTGCGGATGTCGCCGGAGTCGTCCCGGTAGGACTCCAGCGGCAGCACGCTGCGCTCCCACACGCGGGCCAGGACGCGCTCGGCCGCCGAGTCGGTGACCGGCACGGGCTTGTAGTCCACCAGCTCCAGGGGGAAGAGCCTGGCCTCCAGCAGCGTGTCGCCCTCCCACACGGTGCGCAGGAACGCGCTGGCGAAGGTGGCCAGGAAGTTCTGCTCGAACACGAAGTTGCCCAGGCTGTAGGCGATCAGCTTGCCCTTGTACCACTCCAGGCCCTGCAGCACGTGCGGGTGGTGGGCGACCACGATGTCCGCGCCCGCGTCGATCGCCTGGTGGGCGATGTCGCGCATGTTGTCCGACGCCGCGTCCTGGAACTGGAAGCCGGCGTGCAGTTGGACCATCACCAGCGGGGACGCCCCCGCGGCCCGCTTGATCTGGGCCGTGGAACCCTTGTCGTCCCACCGGGCCGCACCGCCGTGGCCGCGGCGGGCCACCCAGTCCTGCACCTCCGGGTAGACCGCCGCCAGCGACGCCCACATGCCCGCCACCTGCTCGTCCGAGGCACGCTCCTCGGCCGCGCTGAACCGCTCCCACGCCTCGCGGATGCGGCGCGGCGCGGACGGCACGCCCGCCGCGGGATAGCCCCACGTCCGGGTCTGGTACTGCCACCGGTCGGACTCGGCCACGTCGTCGGGTTGCCGCGCGGTCGCGGCGGGGAAGCTCTCGTTGACGAACGAGCCGTCCACGCTGGTGTACGCCAGCACGGAGACGCCCGTGCCGGCGACCTCGCGCCGGTGCGGCTCGGCGGCCTCGGCGGCGT
>NZ_JBFAAX010000624.1:0-3373 GCF_040639995.1 Actinosynnema sp. NPDC023658
ATGAAGCACGACAGACGTTCGTGGAATTGCGGGCGGTCGTAGGTCAGGCGCTTGAGGTGCTCGGGCCGAGCCACGTCCAGACGCTTGTCGCGCGCGTTAACCTCGCCGCGGCGGCCTTCGAGCTCGCCCGCATGGACAAGTCGATCACTGCGGCGACACGCGCCTTGCCAAGTCTGAAACAGGCTGCGGACGACGTCAACGAAATCCTCGGTTCCAGCCATCCACGGGCACTGGTCGCCTTGTCGAACCTCGCCTCGGCTGAACTCGAGGTGGCGCAGATGACCGGTTCACACGACACCGTGGTGCAGGCTCTGGAAACCGTCGGGACAGCCTTCGAGCGCTCCGCTGCGGTGTTCGGTGAGGACCACCCCGCCACTCTCGTCCTGGGCCAGGAGAAACGCATCTGCGAGCTCCTGGCACAAGCGGTGAGCGAGTCGAGTGGCAGACACGGGCAGGGAACGCTCCTCACGGGGGCCTACTCGGCGATCCGGTGGACCTTCGACGACGAATACCTGTCATTCGGTGCGGTGGAGCGGCACCTCGGCGCGTCTCTCGACGAGACAACCGTCGAGCAGGAGGATGCGCATGGACACCGGCTCGGTCGGCGTGATGAGCCCCGGTCCTCGACGGCGCCTCGTCCTTCGCCCTCGGCTCGTACAGGTGGCGTGAGGAAGGAGAGCGGGCTGGAGTTCGGTGTCCTCGGGCCGTTGCAGGTGCTTGCGGACGGCCGGCAGCTGGTGATCGGCCGCAAGGGGATGCGCGGCCTGCTCGCGATGCTGGTGCTGGAGGCCAACCGGGTGGTCCCGATCGACGAGATCGTGGACAGCCTGTGGGCCGACGAGCCGCCCGCCACGGCCAGGACGATCGTGCACGGCTACGTGTCGCGGCTGCGTCGGATGCTGGAGCAGGCCGACCCGGCGGGCTCGGCGCGGATCCTCACCGCCCCGCCCGGCTACCAGCTCTCGGTCGACCCGTGGCGGCTGGACTTCCACCGGGCCCGGCAGCTCGTGTCGAGCGCGCGCGGCAAGCCCGCGCCGATCCGCGCGCAACTGCTGCGCGAATCGCTGGGCCTGTGGCGGGGCCAGGTGCTGGCCGACGTCCCCGGTGATCCCGTCACCACGGACCTGGAAGAGCTACGGCTTGCCGCCGTGGAGGAACGCATCGAAGCCGAGCTGGAACTGGGCAGGCACCTGGAGCTGGTCGGCGAGCTACGCCAACTGGTCAACGAGCATCCGCTCCGCGAACGCCTGGTGGCACTGGCGGTACGGGCGATCTACCGGTCAGGCATGCGGACGCAGGCGCTGGAGGTCTATGAGAAGTTCCATCGGCGCGTGGTGGACGAGCTGGGCATCGACCCCGGCCCCGGCCTGCGGTTGCTGCACGAGCAGGTGTTGGCCGACGACCCGAGCCTCACCTTGTCCGGCACGGCCGAGCACTCGACCGTGCCGCCGCGGCCTGGCGTCGTGGTGCCGGCTCAGCTCCCGGCCGCCGCCAGCGGGTTCGTCGGCCGCCACGAGGAACTGGCCTGGCTGGACCGCCTTTGCGACGCGCGCGACCTGGCGGCCACCACGATCGCGGTGGTCAATGGTGCGCCGGGGGTCGGCAAGAGCGAGTTGGTCGTCACCTGGGGGCATCGGCGGGCTGAACAGTTCCCCGACGGGCTCCTGTTCGCCTCCCTCAACGGTTTCGCGCCCGACCGGGAGCCGGTGGAGCCCGCCGAGGTACTGGCCCGGTTCCTGCTGGCACTGGGCGTGCCCGCGGACGGCGTGCCGCGTGATGTGGACGACCGGGTCGGCCTGTACCGGTCGGTGCTGGCCAAACGGCGGGTGCTGGTTGTGTTGGACGATGCCGACGATCCTGAGCAGGTGCGCTTGGCGCTGCCGCCAGGCGGTGGTTCGGTGGTGCTGGTGACCTCACGCCGGCGTCTGGAGTCGCTGGTGGTCCGCAACGGAGCACGGATGCTCACCCTGGACACGCTGTCGGACGAGGAGTCCGTACGGCTGGTGGACGAGGTCGTCGGCAAGCCGCTGTCCGACCAGGAACCCGAGGCCATGCGGACACTGGCTCAGCTGTGCGGCAATCTGCCACTGGCGCTGCGCATGACTGCGGCTCGGCTCGTGACGGAGCCGGACCTCACGACCGACGAGTTGATCGCCCGGCTGTCCGACGACGACAGGCTGCGCACCCTGGACTTGGCCGACACCGGGATAGGAGTCGAGCGGGCGTTGGCGATGTCCTACCGCAACCTCGCCCCCGAACTGACGGAGACGTTCCGCGCCGCAGGCCTGGTACCCGGCCGGTGGGTGAGCCCGCAAGCGATCGCTGCAGTGTGCGACACCGATCTGGGTACGGCAGCCGCACGCCTGGCCGATCTCGCAGACGCACACCTGTTGGTGGAGCAGTGGCGAGGCGGGTTCGTGCTACACGACCTCGTACGCCTGTACGCGCGCGGCCTGCTCGATCCAACGGATCGAGCAACGGGATTGCATCGGCTGGCAACGTACTACCTGAAGGCATGCGATCACGCCCGCCGGCTCATCCGACCCGTGTCCGACGGACTGGACTTCAACCACGACGTGAACTCACCGCGCCCGGCCACGCCCTCACAAGCCCTGTCATGGTTCGACAAGGAATGGCCCAACCTCGTGGCACTGGTACACGCCGGCGTCGAAGCGGGACTGCACGAACAGGTGTGGCAACTCGTACGGCTCGTGCACACTTACTGCTTGACGAGATTCCTCGGCAGCGAGTGGCACGCCATCGCGGAGTTGGGCCTGGCCTCGGCGCGGGTGATCGGCGATCGCCGCGGCGAGTTGCTGGTACTGCTCTCCACGCAGGAGATCGACAACCGCACCGGCGCGCTGCACGGCACCCTGGAACGCGCGGAGATGGCGCACAGGATCGCCGTCGGGTTGGCTGAACCGCGCTACCTGGTGATGGCGTTGGACAAGCTCGCGCTCGCCCTGCGGGCGGACGGACGTGCGATGGAAGCCCTCGGTCATCACCGCGAGGCAGTGGAGCTCGCCCGCCGCGAGGGCGACGCGATCGGCGAGGCCACCTCGCTGAACAACCTCGCACAGACCGAGCAGAGCCTTGGGCAGCGGGAGACCGCAGCGCAGCACCAGTTCCGGGCGATGGAGATCTACCATCGCAGCGGCGACGAGCGCTCCTACGTGGTGGCGGTGAACAATCTCGCCGAGCTGTACGCCGAACTGGGATTGCTAGCCGAGGCCGAGGAGCACGCCCGGCAGGGTGTCGAGCTGGCACGCGGCGGGGCCATGCAGTTCGAGGAGGCGTTCGGACGGCAGGTGCTCGGCGCGGTCCTCGCCCGGCGCGGCGAACATGCTGCGGCGCAAGCGGAACTCACGGAATC
>NZ_JBFAAX010000625.1:0-3369 GCF_040639995.1 Actinosynnema sp. NPDC023658
GGCCAGGCTCGACGGGCTGGCGGTGGAGGGCGACTCGCGGACCGTGCGCGCGGTGATCGACAGCGCCTACCGGCCGTTGCCGGAGGGGTCGGCGGCGGTGTTCCGCCGGATCGCGGTCGCGCCCGGACCGACGTTCAGCTCCTGGCTGGTCGCCGCGGTGTCCGGCGTCCCGCTGCCCGGGGTCGGCTCGGTGCTGGCGTCGCTGGCCGCCGCGCACCTGGTGACCGAGGTCGGGCCGCACCGCTTCCGGTTCCACGACCTGATCCGCGAGTACGCCCGCGGCCGGCTGACCGACCACGACCGCGCGGAGGCGACCGATCGCCTGCTGGACTGGTACACGCAGGTCGCGCACGAGGTGAACCTCCTGGCGAACCCGGCGCGCGACCTGGTCCGCCCGGTCATCCGGCACCCGTGGGACGAGCCGTTGTTCCCGCCCGACCGGCACGCGGCGCTGACGTTCCTCGAAGGCGAGCGCGAGAACCTGCTGCCGGTGGTGCAGTTCGCCCGCGACCGGCGCGAGCTGACCGCCGCGTGGCAGCTGACCTACCTGCTGACGAGCTTCTACGAGGCCACCGGCCACTGGCACGAGCGGGTCGCGATGTGCCGGATCGCCGCCGGGGCCGCGGCCGAGCTGGGCGACCGGGCCGCGGAAGCGGAGATGCTGCGGGCGCTGGGCGTGGCGCTGTTCATGACCCGCAGGCTGACGGAGGCCATCGAGGCCAACCACCAGGCGCTCGCGATCGTCCGGGAGACCGGCGACCTGGCGGGCGAGGGCCACGTGCACAACAACATCGCCAACGCCCTGGCCGAGCTGCGCCGGTTCGACGAAGCGGTGCTCTCGCACCTGCGCGCGGTGGACTGCTGCGACCGCGCGGGCACCCGGCTGGGTCGCGCGCTGTCGCAGCGCAACCTCGGCCACACCTACCTGCGCATGGGTGACCCGGAGGCGAGCCTGGCGCCGTTGCGGGACGCGCTGGAGGTGTTCCGCGAGCTGGGCAACACCAGGCTGGAAGCGGGCACCCTGAACGTCCTGGGCGAGGCGCACCTGCGGCGCGGTGCGCCGGACCTGGCGCTGCGCGAGCTGGACCGCGCGTTGGACCTGAGCCGTGAGATCGGGGACCGCTGGGTGGAGTGGGAGGTGCTGGCCGACATCGGCACCGCCCACCTGGACCGCGACGGGCACGGCGTGGCGTTCTTCGAGCAGGCGCTCGCGATCAGCCGGGAGGTGGACGACCGGCACGGCGTGGCCGTCGTGCTGGGCCTGCTCGGCCGGGCCCACCTGCGTGCCGGCCACCTCGACGCGGCGGCCGGGGCGCTGGCGGACGCGCTGGCCGAGCGCGCCCGCGTGCCGGACGCCTTCGAGGAGGCCCACGTGCACCGCGACCTGGCGGAGCTGGCCGACCGGCGCGACGACCGGGCCGCCGCACACCACCACCGGGACCGGGCGACCCGGCTGTACCGGCAGGTGGGTGCGACGGCCGAGGCCGCGGCTACTGACCGGACCTGATCGTCACCGGGGCGGTCCCCTGGCCCACCCGACCGCCGCTCGGGGCGAAGACCTCCAGCGTGAACGTCTCGTCCGGCTGCGGCGACTGGTGGGGCAGCAGCGTGACCGGCGCCAGCACGCTGGTCAGCCCGGTCTTCACGGTCAGCGTGGTGTCCTTGACCCCCGCGTAGTCCTGCCCGGCGGTCGCCGTCAGGTCGTGGGTGCGGTAGTGCAGGGTGACCGGTGCGCGCAGCGGCACGGAGAAGGTGATCCGCACCCGGCAGACGTCCGGGACCCAGCAGACCTTCCCGCTGTCGACGTCGAACCGCAGCTCCCGGGCGACCATCCCGTCGTCGTCGCGCAACCACCCGACGGCCACCGGGTCCGCGACGACCAGCCCGGTGGCGTCGGACAGCCGGAGCTCCACCCGCTCGTCCGGCTCGGGCCGGTTGTCGTTGCGCACGGTCACCGACACCGTCCGCGTCGCGGAAGAGGACGCGGTCCACGTCAGGGTGCCCGACTGGGCGACGAAGTCGGCGGTGTCGCCCGGTTCGCCCGTGCTCCCGTCGCTCGCGGTGTCGGCGACGACGCTGTACCGCACGGAACCCTCGGGTTTGCAGCCCGCGTCCGCCGTCGCCACCACCTCGAAGACGAGGCTGCTGCTCACGTCGGTGCCCTCGTAGTTGTTGGCGTCCGCCGCCGCGACCCGTGCGGGCGCGCACTCGGTGGCGTGGGCGACGGTCGAGGGGACCACGACCCCCGTCGCGGCCACCACCGCCAGGACCAGTCTCATGGTGAACTTCATGCGAGATGTGTAAGGGGCGCGGGTTGTGGTTGGGTTGTGGTGCAGGTCAGGGGAGTGCGGACCTCACCCGATCGCCTCCAGCCGGGCCATGTCCTCGTCGGTCAGGCGCAACCCGGCCGCGGCCACGTTCTCCTCCAGGTGCGCCGGGTCACCGGTGCCGGGGATGGCGAGGACGTTCGGAGCCTTGTGCAGCGTCCAGGCGAGGCGGACCTGGGCGGGGGTGGCGTCGTGCGCCTCCGCGACCTCCGCGATGACGTCCACGCCGGTGCCGCCGGCCGGCCCGGACGCCGACGCGCCGGGGATCGCGGTACCGAGCGCGAAGAACGGGACGAAGGCGACGCCGTTCCGCCCGCACAGCTCGACGAGCGCGTCGTCCTCGCGGCGCGTGACGAGCCCGTACTGGTTCTGGACGCACACGACCGGCGCGATCGCGAGGGCCTCCTCCAGGTGCTCGGCGCCCACGTTGGACAGGCCCAGGTGCCGGATCAGACCTTCCTGCCGGAGCTCGGCCAGCGCCTCGAAGCCGGCCTTGACGGAGCCCTCACCGCGTTCGAGTCCCCGGCCGATGCGGAGGTTGACGACGTCGAGGTGGTCGAGGCCGAGCTGGCGGATGTTCTCCTCGACCTGACCGCGCAGCCCCTTCGCGTCCTCGACGTGGAGCCAGTCGCCGGACGGGTCGCGGCCGGGGCCGACCTTCGTGGTGATGACCAGGTCGTCCGGGTACGGCGCGAGCGCGGTGTTGATCAGCTCGTTGGCGGAGCGCAGCGGCGAGAAGTAGAAGGCGGCCGTGTCGATGTGGTTGACCCCCAGCTCGACGGCCCGCCGCAGGACCGCGATGGCCCGCGCGCGGTCGCTGGGTCCGCCGTCGGCGTTGCTCAACAGCCGCATGGCCCCGAAGCCGAGCCGGTTGACCGTCCGGTCACCGAGTTCCCAGGTGCCGGCGGCTTTCGCGTGGATCGTTGTGCTCATGGACCCAGCGTGGATTCGCACCCCCGGGGGATGCCGGGAATGGCAGCTTCCTGCCACGTCAGGAGGCTCCCCGAGTTCGGCGCAAGAGCGGGGCCCGGCCGTTCCACGG
>NZ_JBFAAX010000626.1:0-3365 GCF_040639995.1 Actinosynnema sp. NPDC023658
ATCCCCAATCGACTACGAGAACAGCCTCACTTCGACACCGGCTACGCTGACCCACGCCGCATAACCCCGTGTCCAACATCCAGGGTGAAGTCCCGATCCCGCCGTCTTTGAGGATCTGCCAGACGGTGGAGGCAGCGACTGATGCCGAGTACGAGGAGTTCTCCGTGGATGCGGCGGTAGCCCCAAGTGGGGTTGTCCTGTGCCAGGGGTAGCACCAGGAGTTGGACTGAGCGAACGGTTCGTGGTCGGCCGGGCCGCTTGGGGCGGGACCTGGCGGCGTGGCGGCGGGCGAGGAGGTCCCGGTGCCACCGCAGCACCGTCTCCGGGCGTACCAGTAGGTGGAGCCGATGCAGCGTAGCGACCGGAAGCCGGTGCAGTAGTGCCGCGAGGAACATTCGATCGGCGGGGAGAACCGAGGGCGGGTTTTGCCCAATTGGCGTTCCAGGATGGTGATCTGGTGCCGTAGCGCCAGGATCTCCACGTCCTTGTCCCGGTCGCTCATGGGCAGCAGGCGCAGCAACGCGAACGCGTTGGTCACGCCGAGGTGGCCAGTCGGAGCAGCACGGCCGGTCATCACGCCATGCTGGTCGATACCGCAGCGCGGATGACAACCGTGCCGCGAGCGTTTCAAGGCATCGGGCTTCGTGCGTCTTCTGCCTGCATGGATGAGGTTCTCGGCAGGCACACCGTCGTCATCGCGACCCTGCGCAACACCGCGATCGGACGGTACCGCACCAACGGTGACGCCAATATCGCCCGCGCCCTCCGCCGATCACACGGCCTCATCACCTCCGAGACCAGCAGCTCCCCCCGCAACGCAATGACCCTGGGGCTGCCGTGTCCGTCGGCGTTAGATCCCGGAAATCGTTCTACCGCAGTCGTGCCAGGGTCGTCTCCGGCGTCCGCGCGACCTGCCCGAGCAGTGCGACGGCGGCGTCGATCAGCTCGGCCGCGGCCGGGAGTCCCCCTTGTGGGCCACCGAAGAACGTGCGCAGTCGGGTGCGGGCGGGGCTCAGTTGGAACCGGAGCGTTGTGCAGGTCAGGTCCCCGCTCGGGGTGAACGGCCCCAGTTCGGTGACGTGGTCGCTGCGCTCGGTCGAGTCCTCGGACGAGCCGACGCCGGGCAGCGCCTCGTCGACGAGGTCGACGTGCAGTTGCAGGTAGTCGACGCCGGGTGCCGACAGCGCCGCCCCGAAGCCGTCGATCCGTTCCGCGAGGTCGTCTTCCGCCAGGTAGGCGTTTCGCACCGCGGTGCTGCAAGCGTTCCGGACTCCGGCGACGTGCGCTTCGAACGTGGTCCCCGGGTCGACGCGGCACACGATGGGCCGCTCGCTCACCAAGTAGCTGATGACGCTCAGGTCGGTCGCGGCCCGGCGGGTGGACACCGGGGTCTGCACGGCGAAGGCGCGCTGACCGGTTCGCTGCCAGATCACCGCGGACACCAGTGCGGCCACGACGATGAACGGCGTGGACCGCGTCGTGGCGGCCAACTCGCGCACCGCCGCCGTGAGTTCGCCGCCCGGCAGCACCGAATCGCGTTGCGCGCGGATCCACGTCGCCCTCTCGCCCTCGTGCGGCAGCAGGCCGAGGACGGGTTCGACGCCGTCGAACGCCTGTTGCCACGCGGCGATCTCGCGGTTCCTGCGACGCTCGGCGACGGCGGCCCGGTCAGTGCAGAACGCCTCGAACGACACGGCCGGGGCTCCGGGGTCGTCGGTGAGGCCGAGCGCGCCGGACAGGCAGTCCTGCGCGAGGTCGACCGAGAACCCGTCCGCGGCGACGTGGTCCAGCGACACGAGCAGCGCCTGTTCGGCGGGTGAGCGGACCAGTTCGAAGTGCGCGCGCCGCGGTGTGGTCCGCGGGAAGAGTTCCGCGTTGTGCAACTGCCGGTACCGGAGGGACAGTCCCTCGTCGAGATCGTCGGTCTCGAACACTGCCACGTCGACCTCGGCGTTGCCCAGGCGCTGGGTGGCGGCGTCGACGAGGCCCGAGCGCAGCGCGCCGTGCCGGGTGGTCAGGGTGGTCGCCGCCGCGCGCACCACGTCGTCCGGGATGTCACTGGAAAGCGGGATGTGGAAACTGATGTTGTGTGCTACGCCAGGCCCGAGCAGTCGATCGTTGAACAGCAAGCTGCGCTGTTCGGGCGTGAGCGGAATCGTTGTCATGGCCACGTCTCCAGCAGTCACTCAAGATCTTATACCACATCGTGATCGGCCGGGGAACTCTCGGAAGCGATTAAAGTGATGATCAGCGATCGGTGATCGCCTAACATACCTTTGACCTGCGGAGACGGGGTTCCGAAGATCGCTCAACAATGCGCTCTTGACAGTCTGTCGAACCTGTGGTTACGGTTGGATTTCGCCGGTGATCGATCATAATCGACCCGGCAGACGTCCGGGGAGGGGGCGCTGTGGTTGACTGGGGAACTCATCCTGGCGATGTGTCCGGAATCTTCCGCAGAAAATTTTTGTACTATTCGCACTTGAGCCGTTTTTCGGGCTAGCCGCATGTCGCGGCGATTCGAAATGGCTGCGACCACATTGTCGGGAAGAATGGCGGATCTCGCGCGCCGTCGACCCGACGCGGTCGCGTACCGATTCCTCTCCGATGGCGAGACCGAGACCGCGGCGCTGACCTACGGCGCGTTGCATCGGCGGGCCACCGCGCTGGCCGCGGCCGTGCGCGACCACCACCCAGCCGGCACGCGGGTCGCGCTGGTGTTCACCCCGTCGTTGGAGTTCGTAGTCGCCTTCCTCGGCCTGCTGCGGGCCGGCGTCATCGCGGTTCCGCTGGCGCCACCGACGGCCGCCGGGGCGTCCGTGGCCGGCTTCCGGTCGATCATCGAGGACGCCGCGCCGTCCGTGGTGCTGACCAACGTCGATCCGTCGGTGGTGGCGGACTGGCTACCCGGTCCCCTCGACGTCCTTAACCTCGCCGACGTCGCACCGCGCGGGTTCGACCACCCCCACCCGGACCCGGCGGACATCGCGTTCCTGCAGTACACCTCGGGGTCGACCGGCTCCCCCAAAGGCGTGGTCGTCAGCCACGCCAACCTCATGGCGAACCAGCGGGAGCTCCAAGAGGTCTTCCAGCAGGGCGCGGACGCCGTCGTGGTGAGCTGGCTGCCCTTCTACCACGACATGGGCCTCATCGGCGCGGTGCTGCACCCGCTCCACCTCGGCGCGACCTGCGTGCTGATGCCGCCGGACGCGTTCATCCGCAAGCCCGTGCGCTGGCTCGACGCGATCAGCCTCTACCGGGGCACCATCAGCTCCGCGCCGAACTTCGCCTACGAGCTGTGCTGCCGTGCCGTCCCGGAGGACCGGATCGGAGCGCTCGACCTGCGCTCGTGGGAGGCCGCCTGC
>NZ_JBFAAX010000627.1:0-3364 GCF_040639995.1 Actinosynnema sp. NPDC023658
GGCGCGGCGGGCGCCCGGATGACCGGCGGCGGTTTCGGCGGGTGCGTGATTGCACTGGTGGAGGAGTCGGCCCTGGAGGCGTGCACGGCGGCGGTACGGGCGGCGTTCGCGGAGCACGGTTTCTTCGCACCGGAGTGCTGGACGGCCACCGCGGCGGCGGGTGCGCGGCGGGCCGGTCACGCCCCGGCGGCCGGTCGGCACGTCCCGGCGGGTCATGGAAATCCGTGATCGGCGGACCGTGACGCCATTCGCCAGGTTTTTCAGTAACCAATACATTTGCCACTTGGAAAGGCTTTAACCTGCACGGTCGTGGTCCGGGCGCTCCCCCGCGCCCGGATCGCCTGCGCGGCAACGCTTCGGCACGGCTTCGGCAACGCCACCGGCCGTACACGTCGGGGATGGTCACTGATCACCTTCGACGTGTACGCAGTACCGGAACGCGTTCTTCCCGACCCTGCACCGAAGGGAAGCCGATGTCCCCCCTGACCCGACGAACGCTCATCGCCGGCGGCATCGCGAGCGCCGGCGTGACGGTCCTCGCGCCCGTCGCGGCGAACGCCCTGTCCTACCCGTTCACGCTGGGCGTCGCCTCCGGTGAGCCCGCCGCGGACGGCTTCGTCATCTGGACGCGCCTCGCGCCCAGCCCGCTCGACGCCGACGGCCTGGGAGGCATGGGCACCGCCTCCGTCTCGGTGGAGTGGCAGGTCTCGACGGACCAGCGGTTCACCCAGGTCGTGCGCAGCGGCACGGCGACCGCCGCGCAGACGTGGGCGCACAGCGTGCACGTCGAGGTGACCGGCCTGCTGCCCGGCCGCGAGTACTACTACCGGTTCCGCGCCGCCGGGCACATCTCCCCCGTCGGCCGCGGCGTCACCGCGCCCGCGGTCGGCACCAGCCCGTCGCTGACCATGCTGTTCGCCTCCTGCGCGCACTACGAGGAGGGCTACTTCACCGCCTACCGGCGGATGGCCGAGGAGAACCCGGACCTCGTCCTGCACCTGGGCGACTACATCTACGAGGGCGGCGCGACCACCACCAAGGTCCGCAAGTTCCTGCCCGGCACGGAGATCGCGAGCCTGGCCGACTACCGGGTGCGGCACGCGCAGTACAAGACGGACGTCGACCTCCAGGCCGCGCACGCCGTCGCGCCGTGGCTGGTCGTGTGGGACGACCACGAGGTCGAGAACAACTACGCGGCCCTCGTGCGCGCCAACACGTCCCCGGCCGGCGACTTCAAGGCACGCCGTGCGGCGGCGTACAAGGCGTACTACGAGCACATGCCGTTGCGCGCCGCGCAGGCGCCCGTCGCGGAGAACATGCAGCTGTACCGCCGGGTCCGCTGGGGCAGCCTGGCCACGTTCCACATGCTCGACACCCGCCAGTACCGCGACGACCAGGCGTGCGACGACGGCACGAAGGTGTGCGCGGAGGCCGACGACCCGAGCCGCACGCTGACCGGCGCGACGCAGGAGGCGTGGCTGCTCGACGGGATGCGGCAGAAGCTCGCCACCTGGGACCTGCTGGGGCAGCAGGTGTTCTTCGCGCAGAAGCTCGCCTCCGCCGACGGCGCGAAGTCGATGGACTCGTGGGACGGCTACAGCGCCAACCGCGACCGGCTGCAACGCGGCTGGGACGCGGCGGGACTGCGCAACACCGTCGTGCTGACCGGTGACGTGCACCGGTCGTGGGCGGCGAACCTGATGATGAACTACACCACCCAGGACCGGATCATCGGCACCGAGCTGGTGACCACGTCGGTGACCTCCAGCGGTGACGGCAACGCGGCCGACAACGGCCTGTCGAGCCTCAACCCGCACGTGAAGTTCTACAAGAACCTGCGCGGGTACGTCCGCACCGTCACCTCACCCACCCGGATGGACGTCGACTTCCGCTTCGTGGACCGGGTCAGCACGCGCGACTACCCGGTCCGGACGTTGCAGAGCTACGTCGTCGAGGCGGGCAACCCCGGATTGCAGGCGCCGTGAGGGAGTGGGCCATGAAGAAGTTCACCGTGGGGCTGGCGGTCACGACCGCGGGGCTCTTGCTGCTGGGCGCGGGCACCGCGTCGGCGGCGGTCACGTGGGCCGCCGCGAACAGCACCGCCACCGGTGACCAGGACAACGCGTCCGTGTCCGCGGCTCGCAACGGCTGGACCGCCGTCGCGTGGGAGGACGACCGCGACGACGCCACGCCCACCGACCCCGTGCACAGCGACGTGTGGGTCCGGCTGTTCAAGGACGGCGTGTCCCGCTACGAGAAGAAGGTGTCCGACGGCGGCACCGGCAGCTGGCGGCACGTGCAGCCGGACGTGGCGGTGCAGGACAACGGCACCGCGGTCGTGGTGTGGGCCGACGACGGCGAGGGCAACGGCTACTACAACATCCAGGTCCGCGTGCTGAACACCAGCGGCACCGTGACCGGGTCGGCGCGGGCCAACGCGAGCACCGACGGCCAGCAGACCTACCCGGCCGTGGCGACCGACCCGGACGGCGGCGGGTTCGCCGTGGTGTGGGAGGACAAGCAGACCTCCACCAACGCGACCGTGCGCATCGCCGGGTTCGCCTCCGCGACGTCCAAGACCTACGAGGCGCAGGTGCACGCGGCGGGCGGCACGCACCAGCGGCCGGACGTCGCCATGGGCGCGGCGGGCAACGCGATCGTCGTGTGGGAGGAGGACGGCGACGGCAACGGCGACTTCAACGTCGGCCGCAAGGTGCTCACCCCGTCCGGCGGGGTGAAGGTGGCGCAGGGCGTGGCCAACGCGAGCACCACCGGGCAGCAGCGGCGACCGGTCGTGGCGGCGAACTTCAACGGCGACCACGCCGCGGCCTGGACGACCGACCACACCGGCACGGCGCAGGTCGGCGTGCGGTCGTTCACCGCCACCGGCGCCGCCCGGACGGCCGCCGACGCGGTGCTGCCGGGCACCGACCCGCAGATCGGCATCGACGACCAGCTGAACGTGGCGGTGTCGTCGGTCGAGGCGCAGGACGTGGTCACGCAGGGCCTCAACCCGGACGGCACGGTCACCGGCAGGCTGCCCCGCCAGCCGACCGTCTCCACCGCCACGGGCAGGCAGGACGAGCCCGCGCTGGGCGTCGACCCGTGGGGGCAGCTCACCGTCGCCTACACCGACGACAACGACGGCAACGGGTTCGACCAGGTCTACCTCGGCACCGGGCTGGTCAACAGCACCTGGTGACCGACGTGCTCCCCGGCCCCCCGCGTCACGGGCCGGGGAGCACGCGCTCGTCCGCGAACTGCCGCGCCAGCCGCTTCGGCGCGCGGCACAGCCAGGCCTCGGTCAGCAGCTCCGCATCTCGTACTGCTACCCGACGCCCGAACGCATCCGTGAGGGCGTGCG
>NZ_JBFAAX010000628.1:0-3359 GCF_040639995.1 Actinosynnema sp. NPDC023658
ATCCCATGCTGCGACAGGACCTCGCTACGGCAGGGTCCAGCGCTGGTTCGTGCCGCCGTGGCACGTCCACAGGATCAGCTGCGTGCCGTCCGCGCTGCTGCCGCCGTTGGCGTCGAGGCACTTGCCCGACTGGGAGTTGACCAACGACCCGTTCGCGCCGGCGGCCCAGTTCTGCGAACCGCTGCCGTTGCACGTGGCGAGCTGCACCTGGGCGCCGTTGGCGGTGCTGCCGCCCGCGACGCTCATGCACTTGTTCAGCGAGCGCAGCGTGGTCCCGCTGACCGTCCACTGCTGGTTCGAGCCGTTGGTGCAGGTCCACAGCTGGATCTTGGTGCCGTCGGCGGAGCTGGCCCCGCTGACGTCGACGCACTTGCCCGTGGCGCTGGTGATCGGCCCGGTGCGCGTCGGGGTGGTCCCGCCCAGCTCCTTGACCCGGATGTTGCGGAAGGCCACGTCGTCACCGGCGCCGTGGTTCTGCACGGCGATGTGCCCGGAGGTCAGCGACCGCGCGGGGTCGGCGTTGGTGAAGTCGTTGACCTTCACCCCGTTGAGGAACACCTGGAGCCGTTCACCCTCGACGAGCAGCTCGTAGGTGTTCCACTCGCCCGGCGGGTTCAGCGCCGAGTCCCGCGCCGCGGTGTCGGGCGCCTTGACGCCGTTGATCGCACCGGTGGTCCGGTCGGCGCTGTCCGTGGCGTCGATCTGCACCTCGTACCCGCTGGTGAGGGCGGAGTCCGCGGTGCTGCCCGCCGGGAACCCGATGACCACGCCGGAGTCGTCGTCACCGGCCGCCCGCCAGTCCAGCTTCAGGGAGTAGGACTTGTACTCCTTGGCGCTGTACCAGAGCATCCCGGGACCGTCGTACGACGTCAGGGTGGCGTCGTTGTTGGTGAACCCGCCGGGACCGGTCTGCGACCACCCGCTCGTGGAGCCGTTGTAGAGGGTGGTGTAGCCGGTCTCGGGCCGGCAGTCGGCCTTCGTCCGGTTGGCCGAGTAGCGGATGCCGCCCAGCAGCAGGGCGCGGAAGCCCGGCTCGGCGTAGCTGGACTGCGTGTGCCCGCTGCCGGTGTAGAAGGAGCGCCCGCTCGACAGCGTCTTGCACCACGTGTGCGGGTGGTCGGCGCCCATCCGGCCGCCGGAGTAGGTCGACTCGTCCAAGGTCGCCAGCACCCGGGCCGTGGAGCGCGGGTTCGTGCGGTAGTCGTACCACTCGTCGGTGCGGACCCACGTCGGGCTCAGCCCGGCGGTGGCGGCGTGCGCGCGGTTCTCCACCCGGACGGTGGCCTGCTGGATCGCCGGGTGCTGGGCGAACCACGCGCCGACCAGCTCGCCGTAGAACGGCCAGTCGTACTCGGTGTCGGACGCCGAGTGGACGCCGACGTACCCGCCGCCGCCCCGGATGTAGGACTCGAACGCCGTCTGCTGGTTGGCGTCGAGCACGTCCCCGGTGGTGTTCAGGAACACCACGGCCTCGTAGCGGGCGAGGTTGGTGGCGTTGAACTGGGACGAGTCCTCGGTGGCGGTCACGGTGAAGCTGTTGGCCGCGCCGAGGTCGCGGATCGCCTGGATGCCGGTCGCGATCGAGTCGTGCCGGAAACCCGCGGTCTTGGAGAAGACCAGCACGTCGTACGGCGCGTCCGCCGCCATCGCGGCCGGTGCGGTGTCGAAGGAGAGGGCGACGAGCGCCGCGGCGGCCACGCCGAGCGCACGCCTGATGGGCCGGTACTTCATCTCATACTCCTCTGTGGGAAGCACGCGACGGCTCGGTCACGGCAGCGTCCAGCGCTGGTTCGTGCCGCCGTGGCAGGTCCAGATGATCAGCTGCGTACCGTCCGCGGTGCTGCCACCGTTGGCGTCCAGGCACTTGCTCGACTTCTGGTTGACCAGGGAGCCGTTCGCGCCCGCGGCCCAGTTCTGGCTCGTGGCCCCGTTGCACGTCGCCAGCTGCACGGCCGCGCCGTCGGCGGTGCCGCCGGACGCGACGTCCATGCACTTGCCCAGCGACCGCACGGTGGAGCCGTCGATCGTCCACTGCTGGTTGGCGCCGCTGTTGCACGTCCACAGCTGGATCTTCGCGCCGTCGGTGGCGCTGCCGCCGTTGACGTCGACGCACTTGCCGCTCGCCGCGGTGATCCGGCCGGTGCGGCTGCCCGTGGACGAGCCGAAGCTGAAGGCGTCCAGGTCGAACAGGTAGCCCGTGCCGCTGCCCGCGAACGTCAGGTACAGCGTCCCGGTCGTGGTCGGCACGGACGTCAGCGCCGCGGAGACCTCGGTGAACGTCTCCCAGCCGCCGGTCACCGGGACGGTGGCCGTGGCCACCACCGGGCCGGTCGCGGAACCGGTGCGGACGGTGATCGTGCCGCCCGCCCCCGCCGAGGACACCCGCGCGGTGAACCGGGTGGCGCCGGTCAGGTTGTAGGGCTGGAACGCGATCCAGTCGCCGTTGTGGATGTCGCCCACGGTGCGACCGCCCTCCGCGGTCGCCTTGTCGTACGAGGTGGTGCCGGACTGCGTCGAGTAGTGCTCGGCCTGGCGGCGGCGCGGCTGGAGGATGTTCTGCGCGTGGGTGGTCGCCGCCGGCACGCCGTTCGCGCCCTGGTCGGTGTACTCGGCGTCGAAGACGGCGTAGATGTTGGCCGCCGTGTCGTGCTCACCGTCCACCGGGATGTCGAGCGTGCCCGAGCAGCCGGTGCGCGAGGTGATCGGGTGGCCGTGGCTGTCGTGGCCGAGGATGTAGGACAGCTTGACCTTCGTGCAGTCGATCGTGCCGTCCTCGGCGTCGGTCACGGTGATCGTGTACGGCACGCTGTCGCCGAAGCTGAACAGGCTGCCGTTGGCCGGCGTGTTCAGGGTGACCACCGGCGCGCTGTTGCCGACCGTGATGACCACGTTGGTGCTGCCGGTGAGCCCGGACGAGTCCTTCACCGTCAGCGTGACCGTGTACTGGCCGTTCGCGGTGAAGGTGTGGCTCGGGTTGGCCGCGGTGGACGTGCCGCCGTCACCGAAGTTCCACGCGTAGGTCAGCGCGGTGCCCTCGGGGTCGGTGGACCCGGCCGAGGAGAAGGCCACGGTCAGCGTGGCCGAGCCGGACGTGCGGTCGACGGACGCGGACGCGGTCGGTGCCCGGTTGTTGCCGCTGCCGATGTACTCGATGCGGTACAGCGCGGAGCTGGCGTCGCCGCTGCCCCAGCCGGTGCCGTAGTCGAGCACGTAGAGCGCGCCGTCCGGGCCGAACGCGGCGTCCATGACCTGCGTGCCGCGCCACGGGAAGTCACCCACCGTGCCGGGGGTGCCGTCGGAGTTGACGTCGATGGTCTTGATCCAGCGGCGGCCGAACTCGGTGGCGAACACGTGCCCGT
>NZ_JBFAAX010000629.1:0-3357 GCF_040639995.1 Actinosynnema sp. NPDC023658
ACGCCGACCCGCCCGCGCCGACGCGCCGGATCGCGGAGGTGAACTCGGCCAGGTCCGACACCCGGTCCTTGCACGTCGGCTCGGTCCCTCCCCCGTCGCCCTGCGCCATCCTGGTCAGGTTGACGAGCGTGTTGCCCAGGCCGAGCTCCAGGAAGACGTCCGGGTCGCCGCACGCGCGGGTCGCTTCGAGGAACAGGACCGGGTGCCTGAGCTGCCGCCGCCAGTACCCGGTGGTCGCCATCTCCTCACCGATCGGGGCCCCGGTCAGGGTGGAGATGATCGGGCGCGTCGGCGGGCGCAGCTCGACGGAGTCGAGGACGGCGGAGTAGTCGTCCAGGATCGCGTCCATCTGCGCCGAGTGCCCGGCCACCCCGATGGGCAGCTCCTTGCACTTGATCCCGCGCTTCCGGGCGGCCGTGACGACCGCGCGCAACGCGTCCCGGTCGCCGGAGATCACCGTGCTGCCCGGCGCGTTGATCGCCGCGACGCCGACCCGGTCGGCGCCCTCCAGCAGTTCGCGCACGGTCGGCTCGCCGGCGAAGACGGTCGCCATGGCGCCGGACTCGGGCAGCGTTCCGAGCAGCTTCGCGCGCTGCGACACCAGGTACAGCCCGGTCTCGAAGTCGAACACGCCCGCGCCGTGCGCCGCCGCGTACTCCCCCAGGCTGTGACCGAGGTGGACGTCCGGCTCCACCCCCCAACCCCGCCACAGCTCCAGCAGCGCGACCTGCAACGCGTAGACGACCGGCTGGGCCATCCGGACGTCGGTGATGCGCATGCCCCGGCGTGCGGCGTCCTGGTAGAGGAACTCGGAGAGCCGGTGCCCGGTGTGCTCCAGGAAGCGCGGGTCGGTGCGGTCGACGAACGCGCGGAAGGCGGGCTCGGCCAGGTAGAGGTCGCGGCACGCCTCCAGGTACTCCGCGCCCTGGCCCGAGTACAGCGCGGCGACCCGGGGCGACCCGCCGCGCACCCGTCCGGACACCAGGCCGATCTCGCCGTCGAACTCGTCGGTCACGTCCCCCTGGCCGCTCGCCACGGCGTCGAGGAGCGCGGCGAGCGTCTTGCGGTCCGACCCGACGACCGCCGCCCGGTGGGCGAAGTGCGCGCGGCCGCTGCCGAGGCTGTACGCCGCGTCCACGAGGTCCGGCGCGGTGTCGTCCAGCAACGCCTGGCTCATCCTGGCCGCCAGGTCCCGGAGCGCGGGCTCGGTGCGGCCGGAGATCGGCAGCACCTGCGTGCCGGACACCGCTCCGGGCGCGTGGCCCGCCCGTTCCGCGGGTGCGGGCGGCGCCTCCTCCAGGACGGCGTGGGCGTTCATGCCGCCGAGCCCGAACGCGCTGACGCCGGCGCGGAGCGGTCCGCCGCGGTCGGGCCAGTCGGTCGTCCCGGACTGCACGAAGAACGGCGATCCGGCGAAGTCGATCGCCGGGTTGGGCTCCTCGAAGTGCAGCGAGGCGGGCAGCGTCCGGTGCCGCAGCGCGAGCGCGACCTTGATGATCCCGGCCACGCCTGCGGCCCAGCTCAGGTGCCCGATGTTGGTCTTGACCGACCCCAGGGCGCAGGACCGCGGCGGCACGCCCCGGAACGCGTCGGTCAGCGCGGCGACCTCGATCGGGTCGCCGGTCGGCGTGGCGGTGCCGTGGGCCTCGACGTAGGAGATCGTCCCTGGCTCGACGTCCGCGGCGGCGAGCGCCTGGCGGATCACCGCGGCCTGGCCGGCGATGCTCGGCGCGCTGAAGCCGGGCTTGCCGGAGCCGTCGTTGTTGACCGCGGTGCCCCGGATGACGGCGTACACGCGGTCGCCGTCGGCCAGCGCGCGGTCCAGCGGCTTGAGCAGCACCGCGCCGACCCCGCTGCCGAAGACCGTCCCGGTGGCCCGTGCGTCGAAGGCCCGGCAGTGGCCGTCCTGCGACATCACCAGGCCGGGTTCCGGCTGGTAGCCGTCGATCTGCGGCACCGGCACGTGCGCGCCGCCGGCCAGCGCCAGGTCGCACTCGCCCGCCAGGAGCGCCTGGCACGCCAGGTGGACCGCGTACAGCGAGGTGGCGCAGGCGGCCTGGACGTTGACGCTGGGACCGCCGAGGTCGAGCTTGTACGCCACGCGGCTGGTCAGGTAGTCGCGTTCCGCGGCCATCGCCAGCTGGAGGTCCTCGGCGGAGTCGAGGAAGTTCGGCAGCTCCTTGCTCGCCTGGCCGCTGAGGTTGTTCATCAGGTAGAGGCTCGTCCCGCAGCCGCCGTACACGCCGATGTCGTCGGTGCGCCGCTGACCGGCGGAGCCGCCGTCCTCCAGCGCCTCCCAGCAGACTTCGAGGAACAGCCGGTGCTGCGGGTCGAGCAGGGCGGCTTCGCGCGGGCTGTAGCCGAAGAACTCGGCGTCGAACCCGTCGATGCCCTCCAGCGTCGACCTGGCGCGGATCCAGCCGGCCGAGGTCGCGTCCCCGCCGTCCTCGCGGGTGATCGACTCCCGCCCGTCGACCAGGTTCGACCAGAACCGCGCCGGGGTGTCGGCATCCGGGAAGCGGCACGCCATGCCGATGATCGCCACGCCCTGCGGGGCGCCCGGGTGCTGGTTCCCCGGCGCGTCTTCCGGTCCGCTGTGCTCGCTCAAGTCGTGGTGGCTCACTCGCGGATTCCTTAATGTCTGTGACGGTTGCTCCGGTTACTTCACTCGTCGCGCGAGCCGCCTGCGGTCGGCCGCGCTCAGCGGCGCGCGCCGGTTGGCACCCGGCCGGGCGGGGCCGGTGCCGGTGGACTGGGGCGGGACGGGCGTTCCGCGCGCCGCCGACGACCCCGCCCTGAGCCGTGCCGCCAGGGCCGGGATCGTGGGGTACCGGTACATCTCGACCAGTTGCAGGCCCGCGTCGGGGAACGCTTGGAGCAGGCGGGCGAAGACCGAGCCGAGCAGGGCCGAGTTGCCGCCGACGTCGAAGAAGTTGCCGTCGGCGTCGACCGCCAGGTCCACGCCGAGGACCGAGCTCCACGTCTCGGCGACGATCCGCTCGTAGCCCTCCGCGGAGGTCGGGCGCACGTCCACCGGCCCGGGGCGCGGGGTGGGCTCGGAGAGCTGCCGCTCCAACGCCTTGCGGTCGAGCTTGCCGGTGACGCCGATCGGCAGCTCCGGCAGGACCCGCACGGTCCGCGGCACGGCGTACCGCGGCAGCACCTCTCCGATCGCGGCGAGGACGTCCCCCTCGGAGACCCCGTCGGATTTCGCCGCCGCGACCAACCCGGTCACCCGGCCGGTCCGGTCCCGGACCGGGAACGCCGCCGCCTCGTCGACGCCGGGGACCGCGCGGATCGCCGCATCGCCCTCGCCCAGCTCGACCCGGAAGGCGCGGACCTTGACCGGGCTGTCGA
>NZ_JBFAAX010000630.1:0-3355 GCF_040639995.1 Actinosynnema sp. NPDC023658
GGGGGTGGAGCTGCCGATCCGCGCGCTGTTCGAGGCGCGGACGGTCGCGGGCGTGGCCGAGCAGGTCGGCGGCGCGTCCGACGCCCGACCGCCGCTGCGCGCGTACGCCCGCGACGAGCGGATCCCGCTGTCGTTCGCCCAGCGCCGGCTGTGGTTCCTGGACAAGTTCGAGGACGGCGCGACCGGCACCTACAACGTGCCGATGGCCGTGCGGCTGTCCGGTGACCTGGACCTGCCCGCGCTGCGCGGCGCTCTGCGCGACCTCGTGCAGCGGCACGAGATCCTGCGGTCGGTGTTCCCCGACGTCGAGGGCACGCCGTACCAGCGGGTGGTCGACGTGCCCGCCGACCACCCGGAGCTGCCGCTGACCCGGCTGCCCGAGGCGGAGCTGCCCGACGTGCTCACCGCCGAGGCCGACCGCGGCTTCGACCTGGCCACCGAGCCGGTGATGCGGGCCAGGCTGTTCGGCGTCGCGCCGTCGGAGCACGTGCTGCTGCTGGTGTTCCACCACATCGCGTTCGACGGCTGGTCGATCGCGCCGCTGGTCCAGGACCTGGCCACGGCCTACCGGGCCCGCGTGTCGGGCACCCGGCCCGACTGGTCGCCGCTGGCGGTGCAGTACGCGGACTACGCCCTGTGGCAGCGCGAGCTGCTCGGTGACGAGCACGACACCGGGAGCCTGCTGTCCCGCCAGCTCGGCTACTGGACGCGGGCGCTGGCCGGCGTGCCCGAGGAGCTGGAGCTGCCGACCGACTTCCCCCGGCCGGCGGTCGCCAACTACGACGGCGACGAGCTGCGGTTCGAGGTGGACACCGAGCTGTACCACCGGGTGGTGACGCTGGCCCGCGAGGCGGGCGCGAGCGTGTTCATGGTGTTCCAGGCCGCGTTGTCGGCGTTGCTGACCAAGCTCGGCGCGGGCACCGACATCCCCCTGGGCACGCCCACCGCCGGCCGCACGGACGACGAGCTCGGGGAGCTGATCGGCTTCTTCGTCAACACGCTCGTGCTGCGCACGGACACCAGCGGCGACCCGACGTTCCAGGAGCTGCTGCACCGGGTGCGGGACACCAACCTGGCCGCCTACCAGCACCAGGACGTGCCGTTCGAGCACCTGGTCGACAAGCTCAACCCGGAGCGGTCGCTGAACAAGCAGCCGCTGTTCCAGGTCATGCTGGCGTTGCAGACCAGCGACGACGTCCCGCTGCACCTGCCGGGCCTGTCCGGGCGGGTGGAGCCGGTGCGCTCGCAGCGGGCGAAGTTCGACTTCACCGTGCTGCTGGAGGAGCGCTACGCGGAGGGCGTGCCGACCGGGATGCACGGCGTGCTGGAGTACAGCACCGAGCTGTTCACCGCCGCGTCGGCGCGCAGGCTGACCGAGCGCCTGGTCGCGCTGCTGCGCACGGTCGTGGACGACCCGGCCGCGCCGCTGAGCCGGGTCGACGTGCTGGACCCCGCCGAGCGGGCGCGGGTGCTGGCCGCCGGCACGGGCCCGGTCCGGCCCCAGCCCTACGAGGGCGTGGTCGAACGCGTCCGCTCGCTGGCGCTGGAGCACCCCGACGCCGTGGCCGTGGTGGACGACCGGGGCAGCGTCACCTACGCCGGTCTGGTCGGGCGCGCGAGCGCGTTCTCCCGGCGGGTCGGTGACGGCCTGACGGCCGTGCTCGCCTCGCCGGGCGTCGACTTCGTCACCGCCGTGCTCGGCGTGCTGGGCGCGGGCGGCGGGTACGTGCCGCTGGACGTGCAGGCGCCGGTCGCCCGCATCGCCGCGCTGCTGGCCGACAGCGGCGCGCGGCGGCTCGCGGTGGACGAGGAGCACCTGGCGCTGGCCAGGGAGGTCGCCGGCGACGTCGAGGTGGTCGTGCTCGACGGCGCGGTGGACACCGACCTGGCGCCCGCCCTCGGCGCACCGGACGACCTCGCCTACGTGATCTTCACGTCCGGCTCCACGGGCAAGCCCAAGGGCGCGATGGTGCACCGGCGCGGCATGGTGAACCACCTGTGGTGCAAGGTGGACGACCTCGAAGTGTCCTCTTCGGACAAGATCGTGCACAACGCGCCGGTCACCTTCGACATCTCGGTGTGGCAGATGCTCACCGCCCTGGTGGTGGGCGGTCAGGTGCGGGTCACCGGCCGCGACACCGCCGTGGACCCCAACGCGCTGTTCGCCACCATCCCGGACGAGGGCGTGACGATCCTCGAAGTCGTGCCCTCGCTGCTGCGCGCGGCGCTGGACGCCTGGGACATCACCGAGGAGACCCCGGCGCTGCCCGGCCTGCGGTGGCTGGTCGTCACGGGCGAGGCGCTGCCGCCGGACCTGTGCCACCGCTGGTTCGCCCGCTACCCGGACATCCCGCTGGTCAACGCCTACGGCCCGACCGAGTGCTCCGACGACGTCACGCACGCGGTCATCCGCCACGGCGACCCGCTGGGCGGCGCCCGCGTGCCGATCGGCCGGCCGGTCCGCAACACCCGGCTCTACGTGCTGGGCGACGACCTGCGCCCGGTGCCCGCCGGTGTGGCCGGCGAGCTGTACGTGGGCGGCGTCGGCGTCGGTCGCGGCTACCTCGGTGACCGCGCCAAGACGGCCGTGACGTTCATCGGTGACCCGTACGGCGAGGCCGGTGCCCGCATGTACCGCACCGGGGACCGCGTGGTGCTGCGGCCGGACGGCCGGCTGGAGTTCCTGGAGCGCCGCGACCACCAGGTCAAGATCCGCGGCCACCGCATCGAGCTGGGCGAGGTCGAGGCCGCGCTGCGCGCCGTGCCCGAGGTCGGTGACGCGGCCGTGTCGGTCGGCGGCGACCAGGGCGGCCACAAGCGGCTCATCGGTTACGTGGTGGCCGCGCCCGGCGCCGCGCTGGACGTGACGGCGGTCCGGGAGGCGCTGGGCGGCTCGCTGCCCGACTACATGGTCCCGGCCGCCATGGTGGTGCTCGACGCGCTGCCGCTGACGCCCAACGGCAAGGTGGACCGCAAGGCGCTGCCCGAACCCGACCCGTCCGCCGGCGGCAGGGGCCGCGGGCCGCGCACACCGGTCGAGGAGATCCTCCGCGGTGTGTTCGGGGAGGTGCTGGGCACCGCCGAGGTGGGCGTGGAGGACGACTTCTTCGAGCTCGGCGGCCACTCGCTGCTCGCCACCCGGGTCGTCAGCCGGGTCCGCACGGTGCTGGACGTCGAACTACCGGTGCGGGCGCTGTTCGAGGCCCGCACGGTGGCCGGCCTGGCCAGGCTGGTCGTGGGGGCGGGCCCGGGGCGGCCCCCCCCCCGCCCCGGGGGGCCCCGCCGCGCCGAGGGGGGGGCCGGGTCGGGTGGGGCCCGCCCCGGGGGGGGGGTCAACCCCCGACTGGCGGGGGCC
>NZ_JBFAAX010000631.1:0-3353 GCF_040639995.1 Actinosynnema sp. NPDC023658
TTTGATCGGGGCCGTCCCGAACCACCCGGTTCTCGGTTGTTGCGGGGGCTCGTACCGATACCCGTGGCCGCTCGGCCCCGCGGCTAGGGGTAGCGGCGAGACGGCAACTCCGAACGTCGGCAAGCGACCACCACCGAGCACCCTGTCTCCGCTCCCATCGGTACAGACCGGAGCAATGCTTGAGACCTGTGGATCGGCCGGTGAAGGGGCGTACCTTCCCGGTGATCGAGTAGCTGGTCTCAAGCATTGCTCCAGGTCGGCGACGACCTCCTGTGCGGTGGTCTCGTGGAGCAGTTCGTGGCGGGCTTCGGGGCAGGTGCCGTAGCTGATGTCCCGGAGTCCGGCGGCGCAGTAGTGCCCGACGAAGCCATCGATGTTGCCGATGGATTTTGCCCCGGTCCGCCGGACTCGGGCCGGTCAGGTCCCCCCTGTGACCGCGCGGACGTGCATGCCGTCCACCGACGCCCGCGACTAATTGATCGCCGCGACGGAGCCGCGCAGGTCCAGCATCGTCTCGCGCAGCCGGGCGAACACGTCCGCCTCGACCCACTCGGCGAACCGGCGATGCGCGGTGGGTCAACGGACTCCGAACGAGGCGGGCAGCGCCGACCAGGCACATCCGGTCTGCAAAACGCACAGGACGGCCGCCAGCACGACGCGGTCGTCCAGCCGCCGACGACCCCCGCCCTGGTGGCGTTGCCGCGCGTCGGGCAACAACGGACGCGCCAAGAGCCATAGCGGCTCCGGGCACCACTTCTCCCCATCGTTGATCAACAGTATGGCCTACCTGACAACACACCAAATGAGATGCGGTCTAACGGCTGAGTGGCCCCGCCTTCGCCGCGACGCCTGGTCATCCGGCTGACGAGCAAGCCCGAGCACCTGCCCGACCACCACCATCGCCACCTCGACGAACAGATCACCAGCTGCCCGCCGATGACGACGCTCCCCCCAGCGGGTCAGCGAGTTCGCCGCGATCCTCACCCGCCGCCGAGTGCACGATCTCGACGCTCGGATCGACGCGGTTCCGGCCGACGATCTACCCGCCCTGCACCGCTTCGTCCACGACCTACGGAAGGACAACGAGGCGGTGCTCGCAGGGCTGACCCCGACTCACAGCAACGGTCCGACCGAAGGAGTCGTCAACAAGATCAAGCTGCTCAAGCGTCAACCCTGCGGATGGGCAAGCTCCATCCTGCTGCGCAAGCAGATCCTGCTCGCCAGCAGCAATGGTCGTGGCAGCTCGCCCACTCGACTCAGATCGTTGATCACGCAATCAGCGACAGAACCACTCGTTTTGCAGTCCCTGACCGGGTCGCAGCCCAGCCTCGGTGCCTGAGACGGCTCCGTTGACCGCGGCACGGTGCAGGCGAACTTCCCTGCCGCAGAACGAACTGCGCACCTGAAGACGGGAGGCGAGACGTCCTTCGACGGGCCGGTTGAGGCCCCACTCCCATCTACCGAGGACCGAGGCGCGGTCGCGGCGTTCTTCACCGTCGACCGGCTGGACTCGCCAGCGATCCGGGCGTGCCCCGCCCGGTCCCCATCGACGATCTCTCCGGCGTCCGGCGCCGCCCGCGTGCTGCGGTCGCACTCGCCGTCACAACGTCGCCCAAGACGGAACGCCGAGGGGGCACGGCCGTCACACACGACCGTGCCCCTTCACGCAACCGCAGGTCAGCGGGTGGACAGAGTCACGTCGTCGATCGCGAAGCTCGTCTGGTTCGACTGGTCCTCGGTGGCTGAGAACTGGAGCGCGGCGGTGCGGCCCGCGTAGGAGGAGACGTCGAACGTCTTCGTCACGTAGCCGGGTCCGGCGTCGAGGTTGCTGTAGGTCGCCAGCGTCGTGCCGCCCAGTTGGACGGTCATCCGGTCGTACGCGCGGCTCTCCCGCTCCGCGGTGTCGATGCGCAGGTACAGGGTCAGCGTGGCCTTGCAGCCCGTGGGAACGGTGACGTCCTGCGCGATGCGCTCGGTGCGCTCGGTGCCGTAGCCGACCAGCCAGGCCAGGCGCGTCCCGGTGTGGGCGGGCTTGTCGGTGAACGCGTCGATCGTGTGCAGGTCGCCGGTCCACGGGGCGCGGCCGTTCTCGAAGCCCGGGTTGCCCACGAGCTGCGCCGGCGTGCACCCCCCGGTGGTACCGACCGTCCAGGTGAAGACGGCCGACCCGGTGTGGCCTCCGGGGTCCCTGGCCGTGACCGTGGTCGTGGAGCTGCCGGCGGTGGTGGGGGTGCCGGTGATCAGGCCGGTGGTCGCGTTGATCGACAGTCCCGCAGGCAGGCCGCTCGCCGCGTAGGTCAGCGGGTCGCCCTGCGGATCTGTGGCCTTGATCTGCAACGACACCGCGGTACCGGTCGCCGTGCTCTGCGGGCCCGGGTTGGTCACGACCGGGGCGTCACCGGGCGGCGGCCCTCCGACGTAGAGCAGGCGGTTGGGCGAGCCGGTGCCGATGTTGCTCAGGACGTCCTTGGTGGAACTGTCGATGATGAGGGCCTTGGCCTGGGACATGGTGAGACCGGGGTTGCGCTCCAGGGCCAGCGCGACCGTGCCCGTCGCGAGCGGCGCGGCGAAGGACGTGCCGTTCCACCCAGTGAGCACGTGGGTGTCGCTGTCCTTGCCGGCGCCGGTGACCCCGGCTCCTGGGGCGAACGCCGTCGTGCACGAGCCGTAGCTGGAGGGGTTGCTGCCAGTGTTGCGGCTGTCGGTCTTCGTCGAGGCGCCCATGGTGATGGCGCGCGGGTCCTTGGGCGAGTTCTGGCAGTCGCCCTTGCCGAAGTTGCCGGTGATCAGCACCAGCAGGAGGCCGCTGTCGATCATGGCTTTGGCCGCGTCGTCCAGCGCTTGGTCGTGCGTGCCGTTGTTGCTCTGGATGCTCATGTTGACCACGGAGGGCTTGGTCGCGTTCCGCGTGGTCCAGTCCATCCCGTCGACGATCTCCTCGGTGGTCGCCGAGTTGTCGCACCTCAGGATGCGGACGGCTTTGATGTCGGCCTTCTTGGCCACGCCGTAGGTCTTGCCCGCGATGTGGCTGGAGACGAACGTGCCGTGGTTGGCGCAGTCCTGGGCGCCGTTGCCGTCGTTGATCGAGGTGTAGACGCCGGTGGCACGCCCCTCGAACTCGGTGTGGGTGGCCCGCACCCCACTGTCGAGCACGTAGACGTCGACCCCGGCGGCGTCGTCGGGTGGGGTGTAGGAGGTGTCCAGCGGCAGGTTGCGCTGGTCGACGCGGTCCAGGTGCCAGGGGGCGTTGTCCTGCGCGGCCTCGACCTCGGCCTCGGCTTCGGCCGGCGCCGCGCCACCTGCCTGCCGGTGCACGCGGACGGTCTCCACGTAGGCCACGCGCCGGTCGCGGC
>NZ_JBFAAX010000632.1:0-3351 GCF_040639995.1 Actinosynnema sp. NPDC023658
GCCCCCCGCCCGTACCCGGCGTCGCGGGAGATCGACGAGCAGAGCGAGCTCGGCGCGGTCTACATGCGCTCGTTGATCCGCACCCAGCGGCGGCTCGGGCTGCTGCTGGTGGCGGTGGTGTGCGGCAGCGTGGCGGCGCTGCCGCTGGTGTTCACGTTCGCGCCGCAGGTCGGCGCGCAGCGGCTGCTGGGCCTGCCGCTGCCGTGGCTGCTGCTGGGCTTCCTGGTGTTCCCGGTGTTCGTGCTCGCCGGCTGGTTCTACGTGCGCCAGGCCGAGCGCAGCGAGCGGGAGTTCGCCGAGCTGGTGGAGCGTTCGTGAGCAGTACGTACGGCATCATCGCGGTGCTGGTCGTCGCGGTCGGCACCATGCTGGTCGGCACGTACGGGCTGCGGATCTCGCGCACCACCTCGGACTTCTTCGTCGCCTCGCGGACCGTCTCGCCGTGGTGGAACGCCTCGGCCATCGGCGGCGAGTACCTGTCGGCGGCGTCGTTCGTCGGCATCGCCGGGCTGATCTTCGCGCACGGACCGGACATGCTGTGGTTCCCGGTCGGTTACACGGCGGGCTACCTGGTGCTGCTCGCGCTCGTCGCCGCTCCCCTGCGCCGCAGCGGCGCGTACACGTTGCCGGACTTCGCCGAGGCCCGGTTCGCCTCCCCCGCGGTGCGGGCGGTGGCGAGCGGGTTCGCGCTGGGCATCGGGTGGCTGTACCTGCTGCCGCAGCTCCAGGGCGCGGGGCTGACGCTGCACACCGTGACGGGGGCGCCGGACTGGGTGGGCGCGCTGGTGGTGGCGGTCGTGGTGACCACGAACGTGGCCTCCGGCGGGATGCGCAGCATCACGTTCGTGCAGGCGTTCCAGTACTGGCTCAAGCTGACCGCGATCACGGTGCCGGTGGTGTTCCTGGTGCTGGCCTGGCACGCGCACGGCGCGCGCGACCTGACCGGGCCGCGGTTCCCGGCGTTCCCGGAGCGCACGACGATCACGTTCGACACCGACACGGCGTTCGACGCGCCCGCCGCCACGTCCTTCACCGCCGCCGGCAGGCTGGACGGCCACCGGGTCGACGGCGACGGCGAGCTGACCGCGGGCGGGCACACCGTGTCCGCGGGCACCCGGATCACCTTCCCCGAGGGCGCGGCCGTGCCGCACGTGCGGTCGATCCCGTCGAACACCAACGACGTGTGGGCGCTGCCCATGCGCAGCGGCGAGCGGTTCCCGCTGTACGCGGTGTACTCGCTGATCATCGCCACGTTCCTGGGCACCATGGGCCTGCCGCACGTGATCGTGCGCTTCTACACCAACCCGAACGGCCGGGCTGCACGCCGCACGACGTTGATCGTGCTGGGGCTGCTGGGCGTGTTCTACCTGATGCCGCCCATCTACGGCGCGCTCGGCCGGCTGTACACCCCCGAGCTGCTGATGACCGGTGACACCGACGCGGTGGTGCTGGTGCTGCCGAGCCGGATGATCGACGGGTTGGGCGGTCAGCTGCTGGGCGCGTTGGTGGCCGGTGGCGCGTTCGGCGCTTTCCTGTCCACGTCCTCGGGGCTGATGGTGTCGCTGGCGGGTGTGCTGAGCCGGGACGTGCTGCGGTTGCGCGGCGTGCGCGGGTTCCGGGTGTCGACGGTGCTGGCCGTGCTGGTGCCGCTGGGCATGACGTGGCTGGTGGGCAGGGTGCCGGTGGCGGACATGGTCGGCCTGGCGTTCGCGGTGGCCGCGTCGTCGTTGTGCCCCTTGCTGGTGCTGGGGATCTGGAGCACGCGCATCACCACGGTCGGCGCGATCGCCGGGATGGTCGCGGGCGGACTGCCCGCGCTGGTGGCCGGTCTGGTCACGATCAGCGCCGGTGGCGGCGGCGCGTGGTACCACGTGTTCCTGGCCCGGCCCGCCGCGTGGACCGTGCCGCTCGGGTTCGTCGTGATGTACGTGGTGTCGCTGCTGACGCCGCGCAAGGTGCCTCCGGGGGTGAACCACGTCATGGTGCGCTTGCACGCGCCGGAGAACCTGGGTCTGCGCAGCCAGGACCGGTTGTGACCGCGCTGTTCACGGCGGGCGCGATACTGGTCGTCGGCCTGGCCGTGGTGATCACGCTGTGGTGGACCTCCCGCACCCGCAACGACTTCCTGACCCACGAGCAGCGCATCACGTTCGAGACGCTGCACACCGCGTGGTCCGCCGCTCCCCCGCTGCGCGCCGGGCTGGTGCCGGAGGCGGCGAAGAAGTCGGCCAAGCACCTGCGGACGTTGCTGGGCACGCCCGCGCTGGCGCTGACCGACGAGACCGAGGTCGTGGCGTGGGAGGGCGACGGCGAGCACCACGCGGCCGAGGCGATGGACCTGGCCGCCGACGTGTTCTACACCGGCCGCACCCGCGCGTTCGACATCACCTGCTCCGCGCCCGACTGCCCGGTGCACACGGCCGTCCTCGCGCCGCTGACCGTGGAGGGGCGGGTGGTGGGCGTGCTCGCGGCGTACAGCCGGGAGGCGTCGGCGGGGTTGGTGCGGGCGACCAACGAGGTGGCGCGCTGGGCGTCGGGCCAGCTGGAGCTGGCCGAGCTGGACCGGTCGCGGACCCGGCTGGTGGAGGCGGAGGTGCGGGCGCTGCGGGCGCAGATCTCGCCGCACTTCATCTACAACTCGTTGTCCGCCATCGCTTCCTACGTGCGCACGGACCCCGAGCGCGCCCGCACGCTGTTGCTGGACTTCGCCGACTTCACCCGGTACTCGTTCCGCCGGGCCGGTGACTTCACCACGTTGTCGGAGGAGCTGAAGTCGATCGACCAGTACCTCGCGCTGGAACGGGCCCGGTTCGGTGAGCGGCTCAAGGTGACGTTGCAGATAGCGCCCGAGGTGCTGCCGGTGACCGTGCCGTTCCTGTGCCTGCAACCGCTGGTGGAGAACGCGGTGCGGCACGGCATGGAGGGCAAGGTCGGCCCGGGGCACATCTCGATCCTGGCGGCGGACGCGGGCGAGGAAGCGCACATCACCATCGAGGACGACGGCATCGGCATGGACCCGGACGCCCTGCGCCGCACGCTGGCGGGTCAGGTGGGCGAGACGGCGGGGATAGGGCTCGGCAACATCGACGAGCGGCTGCGGCGCTGCTACGGCGACGATTACGGCCTGGTGGTGGAAACCGCGCAGGGGCTCGGCACGAAGATCAGCGTGAGGGTGCCGAAGTACCAGGCGGGTGTGCACGCCTGACCGGGAGTGGTGGGGCGGGTGGCACGGACTCGCCGGCGTCGCACCGCACCGACTCCGAGGAGCCGCGCGGCTGCCGGCCGCCGTACGACGCCGAACGGGCTGTTCCGCCGAACCGGCGGTCAGGCCGCGGCGGACGCCAGGCCCAG
>NZ_JBFAAX010000633.1:0-3350 GCF_040639995.1 Actinosynnema sp. NPDC023658
CGTTGGCCAGGTAGCCGGTGGTCGTGCTGCCCTGCGGCCTGCGGGTGACGAAGTACAGCTCGGACCCCGCCGGGACGTCGTCGGTGATCTCGGCGGTGACGGTGGTCCAGTTCTGCCAGCCGCCGGTGCCGGCGAAGGTCGCCGTGCCCGCGAGCGGGCCGTCCGGCGCACCGACGCGCACCTCCACCCGGCCGCCCTCGGACCCCGAGGCCACGCGGAACCGCACCTGGTCGATGCCCTGGAGCGTGGCCGGGCGCAGCGAGAACCAGTCGCCGTCGGTGATGAAGCCGATGTTCTTGCCGCCGCCGGTGTCGGTGGTGTCCTCCTGCTCGACGCCGGCCGTGTCGTCACCGACGCCGTCCGCGGTGCGGCCGGTGGCGGTGTGGAACTCGGCCTCCTTGTGCTTGGGCTGCAGCACCAGGATCGACTCGCCGGTCAGCGGGGACGCGCCGTCGCCGCCCTTGTCGGTGTACTTCGCGCTGAGGACGCCGAAGATGTTCGCCCCCACGTGGCCCTCGTCGCCCGACATCAGCGCGAGGCCTTCACAGCCGTGGTACTGCTCGTAGCCGTGGGAGTGCTCGTCGTGGCCCAGGGCGGGCTGCACGACCACGTCCTGGCAGTCGACCGTGCCGTCCTCGGCGTCGGTCACGGTGACGTGGTAGGAGACCTGGTCACCGAAGTCGATGAAGCCGCCGTCGGCCGGCGCGGTCAGCGTGACCACGGGCGGGGTGTTGCCCACGACGATGGCCACGTTGGCGACCGCGGACCTGCCGCCCTGGTCGGTGACGGTGAGCCGGGCGGTGTAGTCGCCGTTCGCGGTGTAGGTGTGGCTCGGCGCGGTCTCGGTGCTGTCCGCGGTGCCGTCGCCGTCGAAGTCCCACGCGAACGTCAGCGGGTCGCCGTCGGGGTCTCGCGAGCCGGCCGAGTAGAACCGCACGGTCAGCGGGGCGTGGCCGGAGGTCTTGTCGGCCCTCGCGACCGCGACCGGGCTGCGGTCGCCGCGCACGTAGTCGATGCGGTAGACGCCGCTGTCGGCGTTGTTGCCGCCGAAGCCGGAGCCCCACTCGATCAGGTACAGCGAGCCGTCCGGGCCGAACTGCATGGCGTGCGGCCGGTTGAACGCCATCCCCGGCAGCATCCGGCTGATGTCGACGACGTTCGAGCCCTCGGCGTCGAGCTGGAGCGAGAACAGCCGGTTGTCGTTCCAGTCGCCCCAGATCGCCTTGCCGTCCCAGTAGGCGGGCCACTTCCGCTCGGAGACCAGGTCCGGGTCGAACCGGTAGGTGCCGCCGGCCAGCGGTGCGCCGCTGCCGCCGATCTCGGGGTTGCCCGTGCTGCTCTTGCCCTGCCAGATCTTCGTGCCGATCGCGGCGGGCAGCTCGGTGAGGCCGGTGTTGTTCGGCGAGTTGTTCACGGGGTGGGCGCAGTCGAACTGCGCACCGGACGTGCCGGTCGCGAAGTCGTAGTCGACGTACGGGGTGTTGTTCCCGACGCAGTAGGGCCAGCCGTAGAACCCGGGCCGGTCGACGACGTTCCACTCGACGCGGCCGTCCGGACCGCGCTGCGGGTTGGCCTGACCGGCGTCGGGGCCGTAGTCGGCCACCTGGAGCTTGTTGGTCTTCGGGTCCAGGCCGATGCGGAACGGGTTGCGGAAGCCCATCGCGTAGATCTCGGGCCGGGTCTTGGCCGTGCCGGGCGGGAACATGTTGCCCTGCGGCACGGTGTAGGTGCCGTCCGGCTGCGGCGTGATCCGCAGGACCTTGCCGTTGAGGTTGTTGCTGTTGGCCGCGGAGCGCTGGGAGTCCCAGGCGGAACGGCCGGCGGTCTCGTCGAGCGGCGCGTAGCCGTCGGAGTTGAACGGGTTGGTGTTGTCCCCGGTGGTGATGTAGAGGTTGCCGTCGTTGTCGAACTCCAGCGCGCCGCCGGCGTGGCAGCACTGCTCGCGCTGGGTCGTGACGGTCAGCAGCACCTTCTCGCTGCCGGGCACGATCGAGTCGCCCTGGAGCGTGAAGCGGGAGACCCGGTCCGCGCTCTCGCTGCCGGCCGGCGAGTAGTACAGGTAGATCTGGTTGTTGGTGGCGAAGTCCGGGTCGAGCGCGATGCCCAGGAGGCCGAACTCCTGTCCGGTGTAGACGTTCAGCGTGCCGGCCGTGACCACCGCGCCGTCGCGCCGCACGACGCGCACCGCGCCGTTGCGGTCGATGTAGAACACGCGGCCGTCCTCCGCGATGGCGAGCTCCATCGGGTTCGCGGTGGTGTCGTCGAGGGTGACCTTCTCGTAGGCGTCGGTCCGGGTGGCCGAGCAGTCGGCGTCCACGACGCCGGCGGCGGTCTGGATGCCCTTGAGCAGGTGGTCCAGGAACTCCGGTTCGGCGTAGGACTCGTCGGTGTGGCCCAGACCCGTGTACCAGGAGCGGCCGCCGTCGTAGTCCTGGCACCACGCGATCGGGTGGCCGGCCCCCATCGTGCCGCCGGTGTAGCTCGTCTCGTCCAGCTCGGCCAGCACGTGCACGCGGGCGGAGGGGTCGGAGCGGTAGTTGTACCACTCGTCGAAGCGCCGCCAGGTCTGCGGGAGCTGCGCGGTCGACGGGTGGGCGGGGTCGGTGACCTTCACCGTCGCGTTCTGCGGTTCGGGGTGGCCGGAGAAGTAGGCGCCCACCAGGTTGCCGTACCAGGCCCAGTCGTACTCGGCGTCGGCCGCGGCGTGCACGCCCGCGTACCCGCCGCCGGCCCTGATGTAGCGCTCGAAGGCCGCCTGCTGGGTCGCGTCGAGGACGTCACCGGTCGTGGAGAGGAAGACGACGACCTCGTACTGGGCGAGGTTGGTGTCGGTGAACGCGCCGGCGTCGGTGGTGGCGTCCACGGTGAAGCCGTGGTCGGCGGCGAGTCGGCCGATGGCGGCGACGCCCGCGTCGATCGACGGGTGGCGGAAGCCCGCGGTCTTGCTGAAGACGAGGGCCTTGAACGTCTCGTCACCGTGACCGGGGTGCGCCTGGGCCGACCCGGTCGACGCGACCAGCGACCCGAGCACCGCCATGACGACCGCGACGATCGACCACCTTCGCGGACCGCGCCTGGGCGTGTTCGCCATTGAGTGCCTCCCACCGGACGGTGCACCACGCCGCAGATCGCGTGATTAGTCTGTCGGGTAAACAAACTAATGAGGCATTTTCCGGAGGGTCAAGATTGCCGGGTGTCCACTACTCGCCAATCCTCGACCTGGTTGAGGACTCCGAATACTGCATTCGGTGGCTTTACTCCGGTGCTCCGCCACAGGATGGTACGCGCCCGCGCGCACCGGTCCGCGCGGGCTCGACGGGGCACCGGTCCACACCGGACCGCGACGTGGG
>NZ_JBFAAX010000634.1:0-3348 GCF_040639995.1 Actinosynnema sp. NPDC023658
GGGGGGGGCCGGCGGGGGGGGGGGGCCGCCGCGCCCCCCCCCCCCCACGCCGCGCTCACTTGCGCCTGGCTGCGCGTCCCAGCAGACCAACCGCCAGGATCGTGACGACCACGACGACCACGAGCGCCGTGGTGTTCACGGAGATCCCACCGGCCAGGACGCTCGGCAGTGCGACGCCCAGCAGGACCGCCGCGACGACGCCGATGGCGATGATGACGGCGCTGCGGCTCACAGGAACCCCAACGCCGCGCCGCCGACGCACGCGCCGGCCGACTCGCCCAGGGGTACGGCCTGGTCCGGGTTGGTGATCGTGTTGGTAACCACGTTGGACACACTCTCCTTCACGCACCCGGTCAGCAGCGCTCCGCCGATGAGGCTGCCGACAGGCGTCAGGTAGGGCGCCGCGGCGAATCCGAACGACGCTCCGACCGCCAGACCGAACAGACCGCCGACGGCGTCACCGGCGAAGTCGGCGAAGCTGTAGGAGCCGGTTAAACTGTGACGCTGATCACAGCACCTATCGCGTCTCTGCGTCACCCGACTAGCGTATCGGCCTCGACGACCGTGGGGGCCCGGTCGGTCTGACTGCTGGGGGGCGATCAGTGGAGAGCACGTCTTTGCGCCGTGCCGGTGCGCGGTCACGATTATCGCGATCGCGATTCCCCGTCCGCGGACTCGGCGCCGCTCACGATCGATTACCGCCTGGTTCCCCGCCCACCTTCCGCTCCACCACGGCAGCGTGACGCCGATGCGCGTCGAGCGGGTGAGCCTCAAGATGCTCAAGGGTCGTCTGGTCGAGCCCTTCTCGAACCGGTGGGAGACCTTCCGCGACTGGACGAAGGTGATCGTCCAGGTCGACGGCGACGGCGCGAGCGGGCTCGGTGAGTGCACCGCCATGCAGACGCCGTACTACAGCTACGAGACCGTCGACACGGCGTGGCACATCCTGGAGCGCTACCTCGTCCCTCTCTTGTGGACGGTCGAAGACCACGACCCGCGCGCGGTGACCGGTCTCTGGTCCCACGTCAACGGACACGAGGAGACCAAGGCGGCGTTGGAGTGCGCCGTCTGGGACCTGCACGCCCGGCTGTCCGGCAAGCCGCTGTGCTCGGTGATCGGCGGCTCCCTCCGCGACGTGACCTACGGCGGTTCCATCGGGATCGTCGACACGATCGACGCACTGATCGAGTCGGTGGCGGCGATGCACGAGCGCGGCAACGCCCGGGTGCGCGTCAAGATCCGGCCGGGTTGGGACGTCGAGCCGGTCACCGCGTTGCGGACCGCGCTGCCCGACGTGCCGATCGTCCTCGACGCCAACGCGGCCTACACCTCGTCCGACGTCGACCTGTTCGTGCGGATGGCCCGGACCGGCCCGATGGGGTTCGAGCAGCCGTTCTCCCGCGACCACCTGGCCGCGAACGCCGAGCTCCAGCGGCGCGTCGACGTGCCGGTCTGCCTCGACGAGTCGGTGCGCTCGTTCGCAGAGGCACGCCAGGCGATCGAGCTGTCCGCGTGCCGGGCGATGAACGTCAAGGTGGGCAGGGTCGGCGGGATCGCGGAAGCCGTGCGGATCCACGACCTGTGCCGCGACGCGGGCATCCCGACCTTCGTCGGCGCGAAGTACGACTTCGGCGTCGGGCGGTGGACGAACGTCGCCCTCGCCACGCTGCCCAACATGACCTGGCCGAGCGACTGCGCGCCGGCGTCCGGCTACTACGCCGACGACGGCGTGGACGTGCCGGTGACGGCGGCCGGTGCCGGTGTGGTGCGCCCGTTGGACCTGCCCGGCGTCGGGGTGCGCCTGACCGACGGGTTGGAAACGGTCCGGGAGGTGCAGTTCGTTGCCTGACACCACCGAGCTGCTGCGGGCGCTGGTCGAGGCCGAGACCCCTTCGGACGACCCGGAACTGCTGCGGCGCGGCCTGCGGCTGCTGGCGCGGCTGGGCACGGACCTGGTGGGACGGGCACCCCGGTGGCTCGGGGACGACGACCACCCGGTCCTGTGCTGGGCCGGCGACGGCGAGCCGGAAGTGCTGGTGGTCGCGCACATCGACACGGTGTGGCCGGCCGGCACGCTCGCGTCGTGGCCGTTCGCCGTGCGCGACGGCATCGCGACGGGACCGGGGGCCTTCGACACCAAGGCCGGGATCGTCCAGGCGTTGCGGGCCCTCGCCGCCCTGCCGAGCCTCGACGGGGTGGTGCTGCTGGTCAACTCCGACGAGGAGATCGGCTCGGCCGCGTCCCGGGACATCATCCAGGACCACGCCCGCCGGTGCCGGGCCGCCCTGATCGTCGAGCCCTCGTTGGACGGCGCGGTCAAGATCGCCCGCAAGGGCATGTCGCGCTACACCGCCACGCTGCACGGGCGGGCCGCGCACGCCGGCCTCGACCCCGACGCGGGTGCGAACGCGGCCCTGGCGGCGGCGCAGTTCGCGCTCGCGGCCGCGGCGCTCTCCGACCGCGACGCCGGATCCCGCGTGATCCCCACCGTCATGTCGGCGGGCACCGCGATCAACGTCGTGCCCGAGCGGGGTTCGGTGACCCTGGACGTCCGCGCGGCCGACGAGGCCGAGTTGGTGCGGATCGACCGCGGCCTGCGGGAGATACCGGCGGGGTGGGGTTGCCGCGTCGAGCTCTCCGGCGGCATCGACCGCCCACCGCTCGAACCCTCGTCGTCGGCGGAGCTGTACGCGGCGCTCGTCCGCGTCGCGTCCGCATCGGGCGTGCCGCGCCCGGGAGCGGTGGCGGCGGGCGGTGCGTCGGACGGCAACTTCACCGCGGCGGTCGGCTGCCCCACCCTGGACGGCCTCGGCGCCGTCGGCGGCGGGGCGCACGCCCGGGACGAGCACGTCGTGCTCGCGGAGATGGCGCCACGCGCCGCCCTGCTCGCCGCGTTGATCGACGAGGTGCTGCGCGACCGCGGCGGCGCGCACCGCACCGGACGACTGACCACGCTGCACACCTGAGCGGGACAGGGACCGCGCCCGCGGGATCCGGACCGGCTCGGTCCGCGACAACTACAGAACGGAGGCCTGGGGCGGTGGACTCGCAGGCGATCTTCACCACCGAGCAGCTGACCGCGTTCGCGATCTTCGCGTTCGTCACGTCGGTCACCCCGGGGCCCAACAACGTCATGTTGCTGGTCTCGGGATTGAACATCGGATTCCGCCGGACGATTCCGCACGTGATCGGCATCTCCAGCGGGTTCGGCGTGATGGTCGCGATCGTCGGCGCCGGGCTGGGTTCGGTGTTCATCACCTATCCGCTGGTCTACGAAATCCTCCGCTGGGTCAGCGCCGCCTACCTCCTCTACCTCGCGTGGAAGATCGGCAGCTCGGGTCCGACGAC
>NZ_JBFAAX010000635.1:0-3322 GCF_040639995.1 Actinosynnema sp. NPDC023658
CCCGGTGCACCCGACCCCCGTCGTCCGGTCAGGACGCGCGCGCCGCCACGGCCGCTGCGACGTCCTGCTGGACCAGGTCGATGTTGATCGCGAAACCGGCCGCGGACCCCATCCCGGCCGCGGTGACGACCTGCGCCCGCGGGTCGACCACGTTGCCCACCGCGTAGACGCCCGGCACGCTGGTGCGGCCGGCCTTGTCGACGCTCACCCAGCCGTCCTCGCCGACGGTGCACCCCAGCTTGGTCAGCAGCGCGTCGCGCGGCACCATGCGCGGCACCACGAACACCCCGGTCCGCTCCACGAGGTTGCCGTCGGCCAGCTCGACCCCGCGCACGGCGTCGTCCTGCACCACCACTTCCCCGATCGCGCCGTCCACGACCTCGACGCCGCGGGCTTCGAGGGTGGCGCGGTCCTCGGCGCTCAGGTCGAGGGTGTGGGCGAACAGCGTGATGTCGGCCGACCACTGGCGCAGCAGCTGCGCGTGGAAGACCGCGCCGGGACTGGTGCCGAGCACGCCGAGCGCCTGGTCGCGGAACTCGTAGCCGTGGCAGTAGGGGCAGTGCACGACGTCGCGACCCCAGCGGTCGCGCACGCCCGGGACGTCGGGCAGCTCGTCGCGCAGGCCCGTGGCCACGACCACGCTCCGGGCCCGCAGCACGCGGCCGTCGTCCAGCGCCGCGGTGAAACCACCGCCGTCGTCCGCGACCAGGTCGTCCACCACCGCGCCGATCATGGTGGCGCCGTAGCCGACGACCTCCTCGCGCCCGACCTCCAGGAACGCCGTCGGGGGCATCCCGTCCCGGGACAGGAAGCCGTGCATGTGCTCGGCCGGCGCGTTGCGCGGCTGCCCGTTGTCGACCACCGCGACCCTCCGCCGGGCCCGCGCGAGCAGCAGCGCCGCGTTGAGCCCGCCCGCGCCCGCGCCGATGACCACGACGTCGTAGTCGTCGTCCGTGGCCAGATCCGTTGTCATCCGTGGACCACCTCCGCCGCCATGGTGGGTCGGCCCGCACGACCCGGGCAACGTCCGTTGCCATTTCCGGGACGCGCTGGTGTCATGGCGCCATGGCACCGTTCGACGACATCCCCTCCGCCCTGGCCGCCGTCGGTCCCCGGCTGAACCGGCTGCGGACCCAGCGCGGGATGAGCCTGTCCCAGCTCTCCACCCTGACCGGCATCTCCAAGAGCACGCTCTCCCGGTTGGAAGTCGGTCAGCGCCGGCCGAGCCTGGAGTTATTGCTGCCGATCGTCCGCGTCTACGGCATACCGCTGGACGAGCTGATCGGCGGACCGGAGGTGGCCGACCCGCGGATCCGGCCGACGCCGCGGCGCGTGGACGGCAGCGTGGTGCTCGCGCTCACCCGCGCCCAGGGGCCGTTGCACACCTTCAAGACGATCATCCCCGCCGAGCGCAGCACCCCGGAACTGTGCACCCACCACGGTTACGAGTGGCTCTACGTCCTCTCCGGTCGGTTGCGGCTGGTCCTGGGGGACCGGGACCTGGTGCTGGAGGCGGGCGAGGCCGCCGAGTTCGACACGACCGTGCCGCACTGGTTCGGCGCCACCGGCGCGGGTCCGGTCGAGGTGCTGAACATTCTCGGCACCCAGGGCGAGCGCATACACATGCGCGTGAAACCCGACGTGGAAATTGCCGGCGAGAGTACGTGAGACGACGTCGGTGCATTTTGTGCGCATTGTCGGATCGACCGCCCGGTGGCACCATCTGGAGTGCCGCACGGAATGCAGGTGATCCTGCCGGCCGTCATTCGGTGAATTTCCCGTGCGGTTTCCTCAGACTGGATGGGAAGCTGCATGAACGCTACTGGTCTGTCCAAGAAGAACTTCGACGTGATCATCGTCGGGAACGGGGTGCTCGGGCTCTCGCTCGGCCTCGTGCTGACCCGGCGCGGACAGGACGTCGCCGTGCTCGGGGAGCCGCACCGCCCGTTCGCCGGCACGACCGCGTCCGGCGCGATGCTCGGCACCTTCGGCGAGGTCACGACCACCCTGGTGGGCAGCGACGCGGGCCGGACGAAGCTGGAGCTCGCCATCAAGGCGGGCCGGCTGTGGTCGGAGTGGCTCGACGGCCTCGGTGACGGCGCGGCCGACGAGGTCGTCACCGCGGACGGGACCACCGTCATCCTCAACGCCATCGGCATGGCCGAGATCGACGACACCAACTTCCGCGCCATCCGGGAGGAGCTGGTCCGCTACGAGGCGCCGTTCGAGGACGTCGACCCGCTGGACCTTGAGTGGGTGGAGGCCGAGCCGATCTCGCGGCCGCTGCGGGCGCTGCACATCCCCGGCGAGCACGCGGTGAACTCGGCCGCGCTGCTGGTGCGGCTCCAGGCCGCCTTCACCGCCGAGGGCGGCACGCTGGTCGACGCGGAGGCCGAGCGGGTCGACCACACCGGTGACCGCGTGACCGGGGTGACGCTGACCGGCGGCGTCCGGCTGTCCGCCGGGCAGGTGACCCTCGCCGCGGGCTCCCGCACCCAGCCGCTGCTCAACCAGCTGCCCGTCGGCGGGCAGATCCCGCCGCTGGTGAGCGGGTACGGCGTGTCGGTGCTGATGAAGACGTTCGACGGCACGGCGCCGCGCGGCGTCATCCGGACGCCCAACCGGTCGTTCGCCTGCGGCCTGCACCTCGTGCCGCGCGGCGAGGGCCAGGTCTACATCGGCGCGACGAACGTGATCTCCACCCAGCCGCGGGACCTCGCGGACATGCGCGACATGGTGTTCCTCATGCAGTGCGCGCACCGCCAGATCCGGATGAACCTGTGGGCGAGCCCGGTGCAGAAGGTCCAGGTCGGCAACCGGCCGGTGTCGGTGGACGGCTTCCCGCTGCTCGGACCGGGCGGGATGGCCGGGCTCTGGATCATGACGGGTACCTACCGCGACGGCCTGCACATGTCGCCGCTGGTGGCGCGGGAGATGGCCGCCCGCATCCTGGGCGAGCCCGGCGCGGAGGACTTCGAGCTGTTCAACCCGGTGCGCAAGCCGATCCAGGCGTTGAGCCGCGAGCAGGTCGTGACCAACACGTTCATCGAGCAGTTCGCGATCGGCCCGGAGCAGGACTGGACGCTGCCGGCGGACTGGCACTACTGGATCGGCATGGACCTGCGGCCCGCGATCGAGCGCTGGGTCGAGGAGATCGACCCGGAGATCACGCCGCCCGCCGAGCTGGTCTTCAGCTCCCGCTTCGACCCGGACCTGCTCAAGCTCCTGCGGGAGTACTACGCGCGCACCCGCCAGCTCTGGTGATCGTGGTCCGACGCCGTTGACCGGACCCGTCGCACCACCACGCACGCGCCGTCCCCGC
>NZ_JBFAAX010000636.1:0-3316 GCF_040639995.1 Actinosynnema sp. NPDC023658
GCATAGGGCTGCCGGTTGTACTTCCGGCCGCCCTCGTCACCGAGCTGGTTCATGCCGTCGTGCAGCCTACTGGCTATCACCGCCTCACCGGCGCGGTTGCCGATACCCTCGGGCGTGGTGGTGTCACGGCTGTCGTTGTCCGGGTCGAGCCCGGTCGAGACGAGCATCTCGCGCCACTGCGCGCGGAACTGGGGCAGTTGGCTGTTGAGCACGCGGTAGCTCGCGTACATGATGGCGATGTTGCGTTCCCGGTTGGTCGCCCGCTCCGTGGCGACCGAGCCGCGACGCGATGCCCACCGCGGTCGGGTGGTACGGCGCGATGGCGTCGAACCAGGCGTTGTTGAGCAGCACCGTGTACCGGATGACGAGAGAGGCGTCACTTGGGGACACCGTGGTGCGGAAGAGCGGATTCTCCGCCGGGATGACGACTTCCGCTATGGCGTTTCCGGTGTCCAGGTCGAACGGAATCCCAGGGTCTGTTTCACCGCGTACAGGTACCGACAGCAGGGCTAAAGCGAAGACCGCTGCCGACGTTCGGGCAAGAACCCGCATGACAGGTGCTTTCACGTGCATGCCGCCGCCCTTCCGGAGGACGAACCGATTCCGGGCGCATCGGTGACATGCGGTCCGGAAGTCGCCGATGCACGGGATGCTACATTGTTTGCGACATGGTCACAACATCGGTGTCGTCCAATTCACGCGGAATATTCGGCGCGCTGGGACTTCGGGTATTCCGCACTTGTCTTAACTTGCGGAGCTGCGCGCGGGCGGCGATTCCCGCGCCGTCAACATGCCGCACGCCCTGTAGACACCACCCCGGACCGACCGATCGCGGGAGGGAAGCCTCAGCACGGCGCGGCGGATTCGGAAGGGATCGCAACGGGATTCGACGGCTACGACGGCCTGCGCGACGGTGGGGGCATCCGGCGGCGTTTCAGAGCTGCGGACCGGACGAGGTCTCCCTGCGCGTGGCCGACGAGTACCGGATGCGGGTGTGGGCGGTCGACCTCTCCGCCCGGATGCCTGAGGGCGCGACGGCATGCCCTTCAGCGACCTGCAGTGCTGCCGCGCAGTCCTGTGCGGTCGGGCGGCGGCGCGCCGCCAACGAGGTCATGAGGGACAACAGGCGCATCAGGTCGGCCGGGAGGTTCTCGGGCACGGCGGGCGGGCGGTGCAGGCGGGCCAAGGCGACGTCGACACCGCGGCCTCGGTATTCGCGTCGGCCGGTCAGGCACTCCAGGAGGACCAACCCAAGGGCGTAGACGTCTGCGGCCGGGCCGACCTCGGAGCCGCGGACCTGCTCCGGGGCCAGGTACGCGGCCGTGCCCGGCACGTGGCCGGTTCGGGTGATCCGCGCGTCGTTCGCCGAGAACGCCAGCCCGAAGTCGGCCAGGTACGGCACGTCGTCGTGGTCGAGCAGGATGTTCGACGGCGTGACGTCCCGGTGCACCACGCCCTGGCCGTGCACGTGCACCAGCGCCTCGGCCACCGCGGCACCCAAGCGGCGGACCTCGCCCACCGACAAGGCGCCCCGTCCCGTCCGGGCTCCCAACGTGGGTCCTTCCACCAACTTCAGCACCATGAACGGCCTGCCGACGTGGATCCCCGCGTCGTAGAGGGACACCACTCCGGGGTGCGACAACCGTGCCAACGTCCGGGCCTCGAGCTCGAACCGGCGAACAGCGTCGTCGTCGCCGTTCGGCCGGAACACCTTGACCGCCACCGGGCGGCGAAGGTCGGTGTCCCAGGCGCGGTGGACCTCGGCCATACCTCCGCCCCCCAAGGACCCGGTCAACTCGTACCGGCCCGCCACCAGATTGCCGCTGATGGGCAGTGACACCTCACACCCTTCCCGTCACACACCCGGACATCCCTCAATGCCCTATTGTCGACTCCGCAAACAGGAAACGGATCAGAGGTCCCCTTGGAACGCCCAGATGGACCATCAGTAGCGTCACCGGTGCTCCGATCCGAGCGTCCGTCGCGTACAGGATCCATCGGTATCCGACGAGTCCTCGCAGTGTCCTGCAGCGATGACCTGACCAACACACGCCAATGATGCTCACTGCTTGCAAGCAGCCGGGTCATCAAGAGCAGGACTGCGGCAGCCCGAGTCGACTCCCCACTGGTGGGCCGGAATAGGCCGATGTGATGTAGGACAGCTTCGTGCCGGGCTGCACCTCGGGCAGGCCGTCGTCGGCGGCGCGGGGGATGTTGCGGTTGGCCGGCGCACTCGCTGCGCCAGGAAGCGTGAACGCATGGTCGCGGTCGGGTTGCCTGCGGTCTTGCAGGAGCCGTGGTGCCAGACCACGAACCGCCCGGCCGAATGCCCGGCCCCGATCACCGGGGTCTTGGTGGTGACGGGCTTGTCCTGGTGGCCGTTTTCATCGGCGGATGGCCGGTGCCCGACCAGCTCGGCGCAACCGGGACCGACGTGGCGGGATGCAGGCTGGTGGATGCCGAGACCGCCAGCGCGTAGGTCAGGCCGCGGTCGGTGAGCCTCTGACGGAAGGCGGGGTTGTCGCCGTAGGCGGAGTCGGCCACCACCGGCCGCAGCGCGGCAGCGGGACGACTCGGATCCGTGAGGTCGGCCGGTGCCGGCGGTCCCGGCGTCCGACCGCTCTGCGGTTCGACCGGACCGCCTGTGCGACGCGGCCCCCGAGGTTCCCAGGCTGGATCGCGAGAGCGGGGTGTCCGGCTGGGTAGCGCTTCGACCACGCCCAGGCCGATCGGTGCGGCGGGGCGCGCCCGACTCGGCGGTCAGACGCGGCCGAGCAGTTCGCGTGCGACGGCGAAGTCGTGGCGGCCGGCGAAGAACTCGTGCAGGGCGACCGCCAGTTCGCGGATGTCGAGGAGGCCGTTGCCGTTGCGGTCGAGCGCGCGGAGGTCCGTGATGATCTCGTGGCGCTTGGGGCTGTTGGTGAACAGCCGGGCGTACTCCTCCTCGGGGATCCTGCTGTTGCCGTCGCGGTCGATGAGGCGGCAGATCACGTCGACCACGTCGTCGACGCCGCGGGTGGTGGCGGTGTCGCCGGGGTAGCGGCCTTCGGTGACGGCCGCCTGGTACTGCGTGAAGGTGATGGCGTCCGTGCCGCCCGTGGCGTCGCGGAGCTGGTCCCACCAGGACTCGAAGGCGGCGTGGACCTCGTTCTCGTCGGCTTCGTCGAGGTCCAGGTGGACGGACAGCTCGCGGGCCATGGCGAGCAGGTCGTTCCACCGGACCTGGCCTTCGCCGGTCTGGTCGAGGACGGTGGTGAAGAACATCGCCGGGTCCATCGGGGTGTCCAGCCGCGGTGCGTTGCGCACCGCCTTGATG
>NZ_JBFAAX010000637.1:0-3310 GCF_040639995.1 Actinosynnema sp. NPDC023658
GTCGGCCGGGAGGTCGGGCCCCTGCCCGGCGCCGAGGTGCGCGAGCGTGTTGTCGCACTGGTCGGCCTCGTCCTCGCGCCCCGCGAACCCGACCAAGGCGCCGAACCCGGTCTTGGCCCCGTAGACGGGGCGTTCGTCGTCCTTGAGCACGGTGCTGAGAAACTCGCGGCTCCGGTCGAGCCGCTCCCGGACGGGGGGTCCGACGACCACCGCGAGCCGTGCCGCCGCACGGTGGAGGTCGTCGCTGCTCAGCGGTTCGCCGAGGTCCACCGGGGCGTCGGTACGGCTGCCGGGCGTGGTCGTGGTCACGGCACCGACGGTAGGCATCCGATCTCAGAGAGTTCTGAGATCGCCTGGGTAGCTTCCTGCCACATGGCGCACGATTACCTGATCATCGGGGCCGGGCCGGCGGGTTTGCAGCTCGCCGCCCACCTGGAGCGCGACGGCCGCGACTACGCCGTCCTCGAACGCGGCAGCGGGCCGGGCACCTTCTTCACCCGCTACCCGAGGCACCGGACGCTGATCTCCATCAACAAGGTGCACACCGGGTACTCCGACCCGGAGAAGCGGTTGCGGATGGACTGGAACTCCATCCTGTCCGACGACCCGGCGCTGCTGTTCACCCGCTACAGCGACCGGTACTTCCCGGCCGCCGACGACCTGGTCCGCTACCTGGCCGACTACGCGGCGGCCACCGGCGTCCGGGTCCACTACGACACCGAAGCCGTGCGGATCTCCCGGGACGACGACGGGTTCACCGTCGTCGACCAGAACGGCCAGCAGTGGCAGGCCGCACGGCTCGTCATGACCACCGGCGTCTCGCAGCTGCACGTGCCGCCGATCCCCGGCATCGAGCACGTCGAGCGCTACGACACCTTCGACACCGACCCCGCGTCCTTCACCGACCAGCGGGTGCTGGTGATCGGCAAGGGCAACTCGGGGTTCGAGACCGCCGACTCGCTCGTGGAGCACGCGGCCGTCGTCCACCTGGCCGGGCCGCACTCGGTCAAGCTGGCCTGGCAGACGCACTACGTCGGGCACCTGCGCGCGGTCAACAACAACTTCCTGGACACCTACCAGCTCAAGAGCGAGAACGCGGTCCTGGACGGCACGATCGAGCTGATCGAACCCCGGCCCGGCGGCGGCTTCCGCATCCGGTTCCGCTACGCGCGCACGGTGGAGAAGCTGCGCGAGCTGGAGTACGACCGGATCATCGCGTGCACCGGGTTCCGGTTCGACGCCTCGGTGTTCGACGAGAGCTGCCGCCCGGCGCTGGTGATCGACGACCGGTTCCCCGAGCAGACCCCGGCGTTCGAGTCCACCACCGTGCCCGGCCTGTACTTCGCGGGCACGGTCACGCAGCAGCGGGACTTCAAGAAGTCCACCAGCGGGTTCATCCACGGCTTCCGCTACGGGGTCCGCGCCCTGCACCGCATCCTCGCCGCCCGCCACCACGACACGCCGTGGCCGTCGACCGAGCTGGCGCCGTCACCGGAGGCGATCACCGACGCGCTCGTGGCCCGGGTGAACCGGTCGTCGGCGCTGTGGCAGCAGTTCGCGGTGATCGGGGACGTGGTGACGGTCTCCGGCGGTTCCGCGCGGTACGAGGAGGAGGTGCCGGTCGCGTACCTGGCCGACGGCGGTCTCGGCCCGGCCGAGCACCGGTTCGTCGCGACGCTGGAGTACGGGCCCGACCACGACACCGTGGACCCGTTCGACATCTCCATCCCGCGCGTGGCGGAGAACGACGCGGCGAACGCGCACGACGCGAGCTACCTGCACCCCGTGGTGCGCTACTACCGCGACGGCACGCTCGCCGGGACGCACCACCTGGCCGAGAACCTGGAGAACACCTGGGACCTGCCCGAGGTGCACCAGCAGCCGCTCGTCGTGTTCGTGAAGGAATGCCTTGCCGGCGCGTGAGGCCGAGCCGTTCCCTCGCGCGGTGCTCGACGCGCTCGACGCCGCCGCGAGCCGGCCGGTGTTCGAGCACGGCGACCGCGCGGTCACCGGCGGGGAGCTGCTCGACCTGGTCGCGCGGATCGCGGCCGGCCTGCGGGGCGAGGGGCTGAGGCCGGGTGACGGTGTCGCGCTGCTGCTCGGCGTCACCCCGGAGGCGTTCGCCACGATCCTCGCCGCGCACGCCGTGGGCGCCAGGGTGATGGGCGTGCGGCCCGGGCTGCCGGAGGCGCAGCTGCGGCACCTGCTCGACCTCGACGTCACCGCCGCGGTCACCGACTCGCCGGGCGTGCGGCACGTCCCGCGCACGCTCACCGTGGACGCGCTGCGCTCGGCGCGGCCCGAGCCGCTGCGGCTGGGCGGCAGGCCCGCGGACGTCGCCCGGCTGATCCACACCAGCGGCAGCACGGGTGCGCCCCAGGCGTGCGCGCAGACCTACGCCGCGATGTCGGCCGCGTGGACCGCGCGACCGCAGGCGTGGCCGCCCGCGATCCGCGAGCTGGCGTCGCGGCTCGACCGGTACCTCGTGTTCGGGTCGCTGGCGAGCCAGGTGATGTTCGAGTACGCCGTGCTGGCCATCGCCGCCGGCGGGACGGTGGTCGCCGCCGACCCGCCGACGCTGCCCGACGCGATCACCCGGTACCGCGCGTCCGGGAGCGTGATCACCGTGCCGCGGCTGGCGAAGCTGGTGGCCTCCCAGCGCCGCAAGCCGACCGACCTGTCCACGTTGCGCGCCGTGATGGTGTCCGGCTCACCCCTGTCGCCGGACCGGCACCGCGAGGCGGCGGAGGTGCTCGGCCCGGTCGTGTTCCACGGCTACGGCCAGACCGAGACCGGCACGATCGCCATGGCCACCCCGGCCGACCCGCCCGGTTCGGTGGGCGTGCCGCCCGAGGCGGTGCGCGTCGAGGTGCGCGACGAGCGCGGCCTGCCGGTTCCGGCCGGCGTGGACGGCGAGCTGTTCGTCCGCACCCCGACCCAGGCCGGCTCGTACTGGGCGGACCCGGTGCGGTCGGCCGAGGTGTTCGTGGACGGCTGGGTGCGCACCCGCGACCTCGGCCACCTCGACGACGGCGGCCACCTCTACCTGACCGGGCGGACCCGGGACGTGGTCATCGTCAACGCGAACCTGCACTACGCCGGCCCGATCGAACGCGTCATCACCGAGCACCCGGACGTCGTCGAGGCGTACGTGGTCGCCGTGCCGGACGACGACACCGGCGAGGCGGTGCACGCGTTCGTGGTGCCCGCCGACGGCCGCGCGCCCGACCTCGCCGCGCTGCGCGAGCTGGTGACCACCCGACTCGGCCCGGCGTGCGCGCCGGTGCGCGTGACCGCCATCGCGGAACCG
>NZ_JBFAAX010000638.1:0-3303 GCF_040639995.1 Actinosynnema sp. NPDC023658
GACCGGCCGTCGGGGCGGGCGGGCCGCAGGGCTTCGGCATGTACCCGCCGACCGCGCCGGGCAACCGCGAGGAGGACGGCGAGCACCGCAACCGCTACGACAACGGCCTCGACCTGCTCGACGACCTGCCGCCCGCGTTCCCGCCGGTGCTCGGCGAATGAGCGACGGCTACCAGGTCGACCCGGACGCGCTGGACGCGTTCGCGGGCAGGCTGGACGAGGTGGCCGACGAGGTGCGGACCGCCGCGTCCACCGTGGACGAGCCGCCGGGCGACCTGGGCCCGGAAGGCGTCACCGAGGCGGTCGAGCAGCTGGTGGCCGAGTGGGCGCGGGCGTTGCGCGGGGTGGAGCTGGACGCGGTGGCGGACGCGGTGCGCGCGGCGGGTGAGACCTACCGGCAGGCCGACGAGCTGCGCCATGGCTGACTACCGGGGTCTGGGTTTCGACCCCGCGCCCGGCCACGCGGGCGCGGTGGCGGCGGCGAGCGACCGGCTGTCGGTCGCGTTCGCTGTACCCGGCTCCGCGCCGGAGGAGTGGACGGGGGCGGCGGCGGAAGGGTTCTGGACGCGGTTGGTGGCGGTGGTGTCGGAGCTGACGGCGGTGCGGCGCGCGATGCGGGCGGCGGCCGAGGTGCTCGACGGCTGGGCCACCACGCTGCTGGGCAACCAGCGGCGGGCCGAGGAGCTGGACCGCCGGGCGCTGACGGTGCGGCGCGCGCTGGCCGAAGCCGCGGACGAGGTCGACCGGACCGGTGCGATGGCCGCCTTCACCAGCGCCGACGGCCAGGCGCACGAGCAGGCCGTGGCGCGGCACGAGCAGCTGCGCCGCCAGTTGGACGAGGTGCTGGAGGAGGCCCGGCTGCTGGAGCGCGACCACCGCGCGGAGGCCAGGCGGGTGGCCGAACGGCTGCGCGCCGAGGAACCGTCGACGGCCATCGCGGACACGCTGGCGAGCTTCTCGTCGATGACCGCCGAGCTGGCGTCCGTGCTGCTCGGCCCACCTCGACCGGCGTCCACCAGGGGCGCGGCGGCGGCGTTCCGGGCGGGCCTGGGGTGAGACTCGCTCCCGTGCCGGGGGTCACCCCGGTCGCACTCGGCAGTCCTGAACGCACCGCGGCGGAGTTGTCGGCCGTCCTGCACCGGCTCAAGGGCACCCGTGACCCGGGTCTCGAGGTGTCGGCCGTGCAGGCGGCGGAGCTGGCGCACCGGCACGGCGCGGGGCTGCTGGCCGTCGTCGAGCACCGGGACGCGGACCCCGCGCTGCTGATGGCGGGCGTGGTCGCCGTGGACCGGCCCACCGACCCCGGTGAGCCCGCCTTCCACCTCGACGGTCCGACGATCCGCGAGGTCACCCGCGGTGAGACGGCGACCGGCTACCCCGTCGTGATCGTCGAACGCATCCCGGTGAACGGGCCGGGCGCGCAGCTCCAGGTCGTGGTGACCGACCCGGACCACCCGCGGATCGCGGTGTTCACGCTGCACTCACCGACCGGGCGCGGCTGGCTGGAGGTGTCCGGCCTGGCGGGCCGGTTCGTGTCGGGGGTGGTGTTCGACGACGTCAGCGGTTCCGGAACTCGCTCGGGGTCCGGCCGACCACCTGGCGGAACGTCCGGGAGAAGTGCGCGGCGCTGACGAAACCGCAGTCCTTGGCGATCTCCCCGATGCCGCGCGCCGCCTTCGCCGGGTCGGCCAGCAACGCCTTGGCCCGGTCGATCCGCAGGCCGCGGATGCGCTCGGACACGCCCTGCCCGTCGTCGAAGAGCTGGTAGAGGCGGCGGCGGGAGATGAACAACGCCTCGGCCACCCGGTCCGCGCTCAGGGTCGGGTCCGACAGGTGCTCGCGCATGTACTCCAACGCCTCGCGCCGCCGTGACACCAGGGAGTCCACGCGCTCCAGCTCGGCCCGCAGCGCGCTGCGCAGCACCAGTTCGGCCAGGCCGAGCAGGTGGTGCGACAGGCCGTGCGGGTCGAGGGAGTGCGCGGCGGCGAGCACGTGCGCCACGGCGCCCGCGAAGACCGCCCGCAGTGCGGTGTCGACCGGCACCGGCTGGAACATCAGCGGCTTGAGCTCCCCGAAGCCGACGGTGAGCCGCGCCTCCGCGACGGTCAGCATCACCACGTCCGGCAGGACGTGCAGGGCGCAATCGGGAAACCGAAGCGCGGTGCCCTTGCCGGGCACCTCCGCGACCGTGCAGCCGACCAGCAGCTGGATGTGCTCCGGGGTGGCCGCACCCCCGCTGAGCGCGGCTTTGGCCGCCGCCGCACCGGAAGCCCGCACAGTCAGGAACCCGCCGGCGACGTCCACGGTGAGCAGCGTAGCCACCGGTGTTGGCCAACCGGCCGCGGAAGTCGCCGCCGCCCGCTACCTTCGTGCCCCATGGCGCGACGTTCGGCGACCGCGGTCGTCCTGTCCCACCTGGAGTTCGACCTGCTGTGGGAGGACCTGGGGGAGGGGCAGCCGCCCTACCCGCTCGAAGTCCGGTCCCACGGCGAGACGATGGACGCCCGGGACGCCCTGGGCAGCGAGGTGCTCCGCACGTTGACCGAGGCGGGCCTGGCCGACGGCGTGGAGGTCTCGACCGAGCTGGAGGACCTGTTCACGCTGCTCGCGCACGGCGAGGTGTCGGTGGACGCCCTGGTGTTCCGGCCGCACCCGTGGCGGGTGCTGGCCACCGCCCGCGGCGGGCGCGGCGTGCTGGCCGTGCTCAACGACCACGAGGTCGCCCTCGAACCGGTCACCGACCTGACGTCCGCGATCACGCGCGTCATCGGTGACGCCCCGGCGGGCCCCGGCGAGCAGGTGCGGATGCCGCGGTCGGTGTTCGCCGCGGCGATGGACGGCTACGCCAAGGCGGGCCACCAGGGGTTGGAACGCGCGCTGTCCCAGGCCGACATCACCGGCCGCGCCACCCGGGGGATCACCACCCTGGTCGACTCGCCGCGCCAGGCGACAGGTCAGCTGGCCGTCACCGGTCCGGCGGGCCGCTCCCGCGTGCTGAGCTGGACCGACACCGCTGCCGGCCGCTACGCGCTGACCACCGAGGAGTCCGTGCACACCGAGTGGGTCCACCTGTCGCCCGCCGACACCCCGTGGCTGACCCGCCGCCTGACCGAACTCCTCACCCGCGCCCGCACCTGACCACCCACCCGCACCTGAGCGTTCAACTCACCCGTCCTGAACGTAGGACTCTCGCGCTCTGAACGTAGGACTCTCGCGAGAGTCCTACATTCACGTCGCGCGTGTCCTACGTTCGGAACGCGCGTGTCCTACGTTCGGGACACGCGAGTTGAACGCTCAGGACGTG
>NZ_JBFAAX010000639.1:0-3292 GCF_040639995.1 Actinosynnema sp. NPDC023658
GCCGCGCTCGGCCTGGAGCAGCTGCCGGCGCTTGTCGTCCCTGGCCCAGGTGTGCGAACCGGGCTCGCGCGCCTCGTCCACCAGTGCTTGTGGCCGACCTGGCCGGCGAACCCCAGGTTGACGGGCACTCGCGCTGTTCTGGGAACTGTCCGTCTCCGCAGGAGCCACCGGCCGCAGGCAGGCGCTCGACCTGTTTAGTTCTCATTTCGTCATTCCTATGGTGTAAACGCCACGCGTGACCGCTCGCCCAAGTCGGGGTCAAGCAGAGGTTGAAGAGGCACTGCCCGCCGCTAGGCCGTTAGCGTGGCGGCAGGCGCGGGACCAGCGAAGGCCCGCGTGTTTCCAAGAACCGAAACGGGGAGCTCATGTCCGTCTATTCGGTACGCGCGCGTTTTCACGCAGCGTCTTCTCAATTGATTACCCGAACGAGTCGGTTGCCCCGGTTGGGGGTGACCATCGCGGTGCTCGCCGTAGTGGCGGGCACCGGTTTCGACGCCTCGCCACGGTGGCCGACCCGGATCCAGGTGTTCGTGGCCAACAGCGGCTCGGACAACGTCACCGTGTACGACACCCGGCTGGGCAAGGTGACGGCCACGTTGGGCGTCGGCGACTACCCCACCGGCGTCGGAGCGCACCCGGCCGGGCACCGCGTCTACGTCACCAACGAGTCCTCCAACACCGTCTCGGTGATCGACACCCGGACCCTCGCCGTCGTCGCCACCGTGCCCGTGGGCCCCAACCCCTTCGGCGTCGCCGCCACGCCCACCCACGCCTACATCACCAACTTCGGCCGCGACGACGTCACCGTCATCGACACCACCACGAACACACCGGTCAAGACCATCCCCGTCGGCCGGTTCCCGCACAGCGCGGTGGCCAGCCCCGACGGCTCCCGGGTGTACGTGACCAACCACGGCGGCGACAGCGTCACCGTCATCGACACCGGCACGCAGACGACCGTCGGCACCATCCCGGTCGGCGTCTTCCCCGCGGGCATCGCCATCAGCCACGACGGCAAACGCCTCTACGTCGCCAACACCGGCGGCGACACGGTCACCGTCATCCACACCGACGACAACCACCCGACCAACACCACCAAGGTCGGCGACGCACCCCTCGGCGTCTCCGTCACCCCCAGCGGCCGGGTACACGTCGCCAACACCGGCTCGAACACCGTCACCATCCTCGGGCCCACCGGCAAGCCCATCGACGTCGTCAAGGTCCAGCGCATGCCCGAGGGCTCCGCGGCTGCACCCGACGACAGCTTCGTCTACATCACCAACACCGGATCGGACACCGTGTCGGTCATCGACGCCAAAACCGGCGAACCCGCCAAGCCGTTCCCCGTCGGCGACGCACCCGAAGGAGTCGCCGTCACCTCCTGACCGGGATCAGGCCGCGGGAAACTCGACGGCCACCCCCAGGCCCCCTGGCCTACCTGACCGTGATCAACACGTTTCCACTACTGCGTCTGCTCACCATGAGCGGCCGAACGAGGACGGGGAAATCCCGGCGCCACGACACCGGATCGCGATCCTGGATCGTCAACTGCGCAACGCCCGTCCGCGGTTCTCTCCTCGACCGGACGTTCCGCGGCGCTCCGGAATCGTTCCGCGCCCGACCGCGCTTGGCCGTGGGCAAGGTCGGACAGCGGGCCGACTCGGCCCCTGTGCTGGGCCTGGTCCGATCGCTCAACCGCCTGGAGTTCGTCGGGGCGACGCTGGAGGCGCGGTCCAGAGCGGCACCGACTCCGGTCTGGTCGCCTGCCACTGGGTGGTCGAGCAGAGCCTCGCGCTGCTGCACTGGTCGCGGGGTGCGCGACCCGTTCCCGGGGCGGGGCGCTGGTGGTCGAGGGATCCGGCGGACGACGATGCTCCCGAAGAGGCCTGGATGACGTTGTCCCTGCGGGAAATGCCGCTGGAAACCCGCGTGCCCACGTCGGTGTCACCGCGCACATCGCTGCGAGGTTCGTGCAGGTAGCGACGACCGCAACGCTGCGGGGTGAGCGTCCTCATCGGTGTCCGGTGAGGACGCTCACCGGCCGCCACGCGCTTCCGACACCCCAGGTCGCCATCTGCGACGGGCCTCAGGCGCTGTAGCTGCGCTGCCGTGGGCGCCGACGTGGCGTACTGCCGGGCGCGACTGGTCGACGATCCGCCTCTGCGGGCCTCGACGCTGCTCGACGAGATCACCGAACCTGGCCCCCCGGCCCCGCAGGCCGGCGCCTTGACCCCAGATGTCGGACTCCCTGTGGGAAGCCGTGATCTCCACACTGCTGCTGTCCGGCGGCGGCATCCCGTTGGTGCTGCTGGACATCCTCCAACTGCGATGCCCTTGGCGCGTCTCGCCGTGGCAGTCGCTGGAGCAGGTCCCTGCGCTGCAGGCGCGGACAGTCCTGTCCACGTCCTGCCAGACCGTGCGCGCGGCCATCGGCCCGACCGGCTAACGCCGCAACTACACCATCGTCGACCGCCTCGGCGAACTCCGGATGCCCACCCTGGTCACCTGGGCCGTGACCGACGAGGTGTTCCCGGTCCGGCAAGCGGTGCGCGCGATCCGGAAGCTGCCCGGTGGCCGGTTGGCCCTGCTCGTGGGCGGCGGTCACATCGGGTACCTCGACAACCACGTCGAGTTCATCGACTACCTCAGCCCTTTCGTCCGTGACGGGCTCCAACACGTTGACTGATCTGGGCGTCCGTGGATGATCGTGGACGTAGCACCGGTGTCGGCGCAGGGCGAAGTCGCCACGCCGATCACCCGTGGGACCGTCAGTTCGGGCAGCTGCAGGCACCGCAGACCGCGCAACGCGGCGCTGCGAGGACACCGGCACGTCAAGGATGTTGGTCAGGCGCGCGACCGTCTGCCGCATGATTCCTGCCCCACTTGGGATATCTGTCGGGACGTCCGCACGTGGTCGCCCGTTCGGCCCTGGCACGGCCCGCCGAACGGGAGCACCCTGGTGACCGGCGCGTGCTCGCGCTCACACGGGGTGCCGGGTGCCGCCCGAATGGAGAGCGATGATGATCAAGCCGTTACGCACCGTCATGGCCACGCTGATGACGGCTGTCTCCGCCTTCGCGCTGACCGTTCTGGGTCCGGCCGGGACGGCGTCGGCCGGGGTGCTGGACGTGACCTGCACCCCGCCCAGCAGTCAGAGCGCCACCTACACCCCGCCGCTGACCGCGACCCCGCAGGACGTCGCCGGCTCCAGCTCCACGCAGTACGAGCCGTGCGTGTCGCTGAGCAACCCCGCCATCACCTCCGGCACCCGCACCGCCTCCGGACCCGCGCG
>NZ_JBFAAX010000640.1:0-3285 GCF_040639995.1 Actinosynnema sp. NPDC023658
GGCGCGGCGGACCGGGCGGCGGCCAGGTCGTCGTGCCGCTTCAGCACCACGATGTAGCTGCCCGCCACCGCGTCCGGGTGCCCCGCGTACAGCACGGGACCGACGGGGACGGCGTGCGCGGGCGTGGCGACGAGTCCGACCAGCAGGGCGCTCGCCACCAGGACGTGTCCGATCTTCACGGCTCCTCCACCGGGCAGGGGAACGTGCTCGTCCTCGAAGCCCAGCACGACCACCGCGGCGGCGACAGGTCCGATCAGAGTTCAATGATCAGTCGTCCGGTGGTCAACTTTCAGTCGTCTCAGTGATGGAGACTGCATTCGGTGGCCACCCGTTGGGCTGAACGGGTGAACGAAAGCGTCAAGGGCTAACACCGGTTCGGGTGACGTCGACAGCAAGGCCACCGGCGCGCACACACAGGGGGTTTGCGCTCATGGTCAAGAAGAAGAACGGTCTGCAGGCCTCGCTGAGGCGGTTCGTGCGCACCAAGGGCGCGGACTACCTGCGCGACCCGAACGTGTCGTCGATCGGGATCGGCTACCGGGTGACCGGCGGACGGCCGACCGACGAGCTCGCCATCCAGTTCACCGTCCGGCAGAAGGCCGAGCCCGAGGCGCTGCGCGAGCTGGGCACCGCGCTGCTGCCCGCGACCATCGAGGTCGACGGCGTCGCCGTGCCCACCGACGTGCTGCAACGCGACTACCACGTCGACTTCCGGGTGGTGGAGGCGGCGGCGAGCGACGTGCGCAAGACGCGCGTCGACCCGGTGGTGCCGGGCGTGAGCGTGGGGCACGTGCGCGTGTCCGCGGGCACCGTCGGCTGCGTCGTGTACGACCGGGACGACGGCACCCCGTACGTGTTGAGCAACTGGCACGTCCTGCACGGCCCGACCGGCGCGTTGGGCGAGGACGTGGTGCAGCCCGGCGTGCACGACGACAACCGCACCGACCGCAACCGGCTGGGCAGGCTCGTGCGGTCGCACCTCGGCGCGGCGGGCGACTGCGCCGTCGCCACCGTCGAGCACCGGGGGTTCGCGCCGGACGTCCTCGACCTCGGCGTGCGGTTGGACGCGCTCGGTGAGCCGGAGCTGGGGGACAAGGTCGTCAAGAGCGGCCGCACGACCGGCGTCACGCACGGCGTGGTCCGGCGCGTGGACACCCTCGTCAAGATCGACTACGGGCCCGGGGTCGGGCAGCGGCAGATCGGCTGCTTCGAGATCGGACCGGACCCGGCGCGTCCCGCCCCCGACGGCGAGATCAGCATGGGCGGCGACTCCGGCTCCGCGTGGGTGTTCAAGGCGGCCAACGGCCGCGCCGGCCGGACCATGGCGGGACTGCACTTCGCGGGCGAGGCCGGTGGCGACGCGGACGAGCACGCGCTGGCGTGCCTGCCCGGCTCGGTGTTCGAGAAGCTCGGCATCACGCTCTCGCCACCGGTGGGCGCTCAGGCGGTGACCGTCGGGTTCGACGAGGACTTCCTCGGCACGCCGGTGGGCGTCCCCCAGCTCGGTGAGGCGGCGCGCGCCGACGCGGTCGAGGTCGACGGGTCGACGGTGATCGACTACACGCACTTCTCGCTGGCGCAGAGCAAGTCGCGGCGGTTCGCGTTCTGGGTGGCGTGGAACATCGACGGCGGCGGGCTGAGGTCCATCGACCGCACCGGCATCCCGTTCGTGCTCGACCCGCGGGTGCCGGCGCGGTTCCAGGTCGGTGACGAGCTGTACCGGGGCAACCGGCTCGACCGGGGCCACCTGGCGCGGCGCGCGGACCTGCTGTGGGGTCCGCAGGCCGTCGCGGAGCAGGCCAACGTCGACTCGTTCTTCTTCACCAACATCACGCCCCAGATGGACGACTTCAACCAGAGCATGCGGCACGGGCTGTGGGGTCGGCTGGAGGACGCGGTGATGTCCGACGTGGACGTCGACGACCTGCGGGTGAGCGTCTACGGCGGTCCGGTGTTCCAGGCCGACGACCGCGTGTTCCGCGGCGTCGCGCTGCCCCGGGAGTACTGGAAGGTCATCGTGTTCACCTCCGCCGGGACGCTGAAGGCGCGGGCGTTCGTGCTCACGCAGAACCTGAACCAGCTGGAATCGCTGGACCTGGACGAGTTCCGGGTGTTCCAGGTGCGGGTGGGCGAGGTCGAGGAGCGGTGCGGCTTCACGTTCCCGGAGGCGCTGAGGGCGGCGGACACCCTCGTGCTGCCGGAGTCCCTGGACGACCGCGCGCCGCTCGAGGCGTTGACCGACATCCAGTGGTGAGCCCGCGACCCGGAACCCGACCGGCTCACCCGACCAGCGAGGGGTCGTCCGCCCGGTGCGGTGCGACGTCACCCGTCCGGGTGATCCGCCGCGACCGGAGGTGGACGTCGAGACCGGCGGTCCCCGGCTCCTCCGCGCCCGGCCGAAGGCGCATGTCGCGGTCGTAGTCGTCGAGCAGCGACCGGAACGGGACCGGCTCGTCGGTGAACAGCCCGCGCAGCCGCCGCCGGTACTCCCGCTTCGCCGCCGCGAACCGCTCCGCCGGCAGACCGACCGCGCCGTACACCGCGAACGGCTCCAGCGGCGCCATGCCGGTGAACCAGAACAGGCCGTGCTGCACGGGGAACAGGAGGTCCGCCAGCCGCCCGTGGGCGCCCCGGTCGGAGAACGCCGACTCCCGCGCGCCGATCGTCACCGACACCAGCGCACGCCGCCCGCCCAGGGCTCCCCCGGTGTAGGGCGGCGCGACGGCCGGGCCGTGCGCGAACCCGTTGGTGAACACGCGGTCGACCCAGCCCTTGAGGATCGCGGGCATCGAGAACCACCACATCGGGAACTGCAGGATCACCGCGTCCGACCAGCGCACCTTCTCCTGCTCGGCCAGGACGTCGGGCGTCAGCCCGCCCGCCAGGGTGGCCCGCTCGTGGGCCGCCAGCACGTCCAGCGGCCCGTCACCCGCGTGGCCGGGGAAGTCGTCGGCGTCCACCGCCGCCTTCCACCCCATCGCGTAGAGGTCGGACACCCGCACCTCGTGCCCGGCCGCGCGCAGCTCCTCGACCGCGAACGAGGTCAGGGCGCCGTTGAGCGACCGGGGTTCCGGGTGGGCGCTGACGACGAGGATCTTCTTCGTGGAGTCCATGCCACCACGGTCGCCCGGACGCGACGGGGTAGCCAGACCCGGTTCAACGGGCGGAACGCCGATCCTGGTACCGCGAGGGCCACGCATACTGGACCACATGGACGGTGTGGACCAGATCGAGCGCACGGACCACGTCGACACCCGCGCCGAGCAGGTCGACGGCATCGGTGAC
>NZ_JBFAAX010000641.1:0-3272 GCF_040639995.1 Actinosynnema sp. NPDC023658
CGGCGCGTGGTCGGGCAGGGGGTAGCTGTAGTGCAGGACACCCCGGTTCCAGCACCAGGCGGCAGCCGGCAGCACGCCAGCGGGCACCAACTGGTAGCCGTAGGGGGCGCGGCCGCCGAGGTAGCGACCGTGGTCACGGGTCTGGATGCGCATCGCGGCCATCGCCCGATGCCGGGCCCGGATCACCTCACGCAACGACTGCTCTCCCAGCATCCTGATCAGTGCTCGGTGTTCGGGGTCGTTGAAGTCCAGCGGGCCGCCCGCCTCGGGCAACCACACCTGCACACCATGCCGACGGCACAACGCGACGATGTGCTGGATCTGATCCCCGGCGAACCCTCGCTCGAACTCCCCCACCACGATGGCGTCGAATCCGCGATTCGGGTCGCGGATCGCCGCCAACAGCGCCGCCGCCTCCGGACGATCCCGCCATCGATCACGCCGCGGCCGTCCCGCGTCGAAGAACTGCACCACGATCCGACCACGCCCGGCGACCAGGACCTCGCACACCTCCAGCTGCCACGCCCGCGACGTCTCCGGATCCTGATGCTCGACGGTCGAAGTACGACCGTAGAACGCGAAGCGCAAGCCGCCCTCCACAGCAGGTCCGGCGTGAGCTGCACAGGTGCCGACGGTCGGGTCTTCCGCCCACAAGCCCATCCAGCCGGTCAGCACATCCCGATCACCCAAGGTCGTCATGGCCCCTCCGCGTCCGCAGTCAGGCTTCCACTCTGCTGCGACGGCAGCAGATCGTCGTCTACGACCCCTACTCGGCCGCACGTTGTCACCCTCATCGCGTAGTCGGACCGGCGCTGCGGCATCGTCTCGGCAACCGGAGGCATGGACACGTGCACGATCGGGCGATGTGGTTCGAGGAGCGCCACAACCGCCGGTGACTGGTGGCCCTAACCGGCACTGGTTGACGATCTCCCGAGGCGTCTGACGGGATGGGATGAGGTGCCGATGACCCGGTTTCCGTTCGGGGCCAAGGCTGACACGCAGCGTGGCTAGCTTCGGCGCACAGGAGGGACTGCGACTCGACTGAGTCCACCCCATCGTGCGTTACACAGAGCGACGAGTCGTGTAGTTTCAGTTACGCACCCAGTTTGTCTCCCGCTGGAGCGCCGCCTCGTTCCCAGCGCGCACTGGAACCCATTGGCCACCTACGAGGGGCATATTCGTCATGCAGAAAAGTGGTTCACCGGAGGCGATGGAAGCCGACGCCGACGGATTGATCACCCTTCCATTGAACGGATTGGCGACGGCTGACGGTGCCGGGCCGCTGTTCCCCAGCGGCACCTTGCGGCTGGCTCGGGAGGCCGGGGATCCGGCCGGGCTCTGGGTGACCGGGCGGGTCCAGCTTGCCGTGGGGGACGACCCGGTAACGGCGCGGGTCGACTTCCGCTCGGACGGCGAGGTCTCCACGATCGCGTTGACCTTCGGTTCACCGGGCATGCAACTCGGCGAGATCACCCGGTTGTACGGGTACGCGCTGCCCACGTTGCCCACGCCTCTGGTGACAGGTTTGTTGTTCCAGGCGGACTCGGAGGGCTTCACCCTGGGGTTGGACGGTCTGTCCGCCGACGGCGGCATCGTCGACCGGAACGGGGCGCAGGCCTTGGTCGTGCCCGTTCCCGGTGGATACGTCCTTGCCGCGCTCGCGGATCTGACCGCTGACCAGACCGAGTCACTGGACCTGCCGGTCGCGGGCCTTGTGCCCGCCGGGTTGTGGCTGGCCCTGCCGGGTGGACGCGTAGTACCGATCAGCGCCCCTCGGCCCATGCTGCCCCACGCGTCCGGAGTCACCGACGGGCTGGGCCGTCCCAAGACGAGCCCCGCTCCACTGCCGTACATCCAACACCCCTACCCGGGGCTTTCCCCGCGTAGCCGCGCGATCCCCACGGACGGCGGCTTCGTGGTGCTCAACCCGCCGAAGCCCGAGGGGATCGGAGTGGCCTGGCTGCCGGGCGGGAAGCTGGACGGCGAGAGCGGTATCGAACTCGTCTACAAGAAAAACCCGATGACGATCATGGGCGCACTGCAGGTACAGCCCCAGCCGGAGTCCGGCCCGTACCGCGCGGTGGTCGGCGGCCTGCTGACCTTCGCCTTCGGCGGCGGCACAAGCGGCAAGCGCGGGCTGTACGGCATGGGCACGGGCGCGGTGGTCTTCCCGCGCGGCGGCAACGACGCCTCATTCTTCGCGTTCGCCGCGCTCGGTGCGGAACCGGGCATCGGCATCCCGGCGTTCCGCCTGCGCGGGGTCGCGGCAGGATTCGGCTGGAACAGTCGCCTGCGCACGCCAGGACTCGGCGATCTGGCCACCTTCCCATTCCTGCAGGCGCTGCACGACCCGTCCTCGATCGGTGGGGACGAGACCGACCCGGTGCGCGTCCTGACCACGCTGACCGGTGGCTCCAGTCCGTGGATCACCCCGCACCAGGGCGAGCTGTGGATGACCGCCGGGCTGTCGTTCACCATCGGCGAGTTGATCGACGGCAGCGCGATGGCGCTGGTCCAGACCGGCGAGGACCTCACCATCGCGCTGCTGGGCACGGCCGGGACGTCGTTCCCGAGGAACGCCGACAAGAAGTACGCCCGAATCGACCTCGGGCTCCAGCTGGTGATCAAGCCGAACTCCGGTGAGCTGATCCTCGCGACGTCGCTGAACCCGAGTTCCTTCGTCATCGACGAGAACTGCAAGCTGCGCGGCGGCGTCGGCCTGATGATCTGGTACGGCGATCACCCCAACTCCGGGGACTTCGTCTTCAGCGCGGGCGGCTATCACAAGAGCTACCACACCCCCGCCCACTACCCGCGGCTGCCCAGGATCGGCTTCGACTGGGCGCTCGGCGGCAACGTCACCATCTCCGGCAACGCCTACTTCGCCCTCACCCCTCGCGCCGCGATGGCCGGCGGTGGCCTCGACGTGCGCTACAAGTCCGGCATCATCAAGGCTTGGTGCACCGCCACCGTGGACGTGCTCATCGAGTGGAACCCGTTCTACGTCGAAGCGGACCTGTCGTTGTCCATCGGCGTCGAAGGTTCGGTCAAAATTCTCTTCGTCCGGATCACCGTCCGCCTGGAAGTCGGCGTGTCACTGGGCATCTGGGGGCCGCCAGCCGGTGGCGAGGCCCAGGTGAAGGTGTGGTTCATCTCCTTCACCATCGGCTTCGGCAGGTCCCGGCGCGGAACCGGATCCAGCAACAACCTCGACAGGGGTGCCACCCGCTCGATGCTGCCCGAACAGGGCGCACGGGCACGGCTGCGGCCGG
>NZ_JBFAAX010000642.1:0-3260 GCF_040639995.1 Actinosynnema sp. NPDC023658
CCCATAGTTCACCCGTTTTGGTAGGGGTAGTGTCTGTCGTTCAGCGTTGTGATGTTGGATCTGCACGACAAAGACCGGCCCCCGCATGGGTGTTGCTGGTTCTTCGTGGTGTCCGCAGAGGAGGAGCGGCGACTGGCGGTGGCCGTGCCCACGGCTGATCGCGGAGGACGGCTGCTCGTCGTGGTCCGCGTTCGAGGGCGTGGCGCCCCGGTCGCGGCTTCAGACCTTTTCCGCGAGAGGACTCGACACCGAGGTCCAGTGGGCGTGCATGGTCGCGAGCGTGTCGTCCAAGCCGTGTCGGGGCTGCCACCCGGGGTGGTCACGGCTGAACTTCCGCGTGTCGGAGATCCAGCACTTGGCGTCGGTGAACCGGGCTTCCGGGGCGTACTGGACCGACATGGGACGCCCGGTGAGCTGCTCGCACTTGGCGACGGCCTCGAGGATCGAGGTGCTGCGCTCGCGCCCGCCCCCGGCGTGGTAGACCGCACCGGGCCGCGGGTCGAGGTGGAAGTGCCAGAACATCCGCACCAGGTCACGCGCGTCGATGTTGTCCCGGACCTGTTTGCCGCCGTGACCGAAGATCGTGTACTCGCCACCCGCGACCGCCGTGCGCACCAAGTGCGACAGGAAGCCGTGCAGTTGCACGCCCGCGTGCCGGGGACCGGTGATGTTGCTGCACCGGAAGATGCCGACGTTCATGCCGAGGTGCCTGCCGTACTCCTGGGCGACGAGGTCCGCGGAGAGCTTGGACACGCCGAAGAAGGTGCGGTCGGTGCCGTCGAGCTCCATCGTCTCGTCGATGCCGAACTCGTGGTACGGGTGGTCGGGGTGGATGTCCCAGCGGGTCTCCAGCTCGACCAGGGGCAACGAGTTGGGCTTGTCGCCGTAGACCTTGTTGGTGGAGGTGACGACGAACGTCGCGGCCGGGCAGTGGCGGCGCGCGGCTTCGAGCATGTTGAGCGTGCCGGTGGCGTTGATCGAGAAGTCGTCGAGGGTCCGCTCGGTGGCCCAGTCGTGACTGGGCTGCCCCGCGGTGTGCACGACCAACTTCACGTCGGCGCCGTAGGCGGCCAGCACCCCCGCGACGATGGCGTAGTCGCGGATGTCGACGTCGTGGTGGCGGTAGTTGGGGATGAAGGACATCTCGGCGACGTTCCCGCTCACGTCGCCATCCGCGCCGAAGAACTTCCGACGCATCCCGTTGTCCAACCCGATCACCAGGTCGAAACGCTCACGGAGAAAACGCACCGCTTCGGTGCCGACGAGCCCGGCAGCACCGGTGACAATCGCAATGTCCATCGTTTCCACTCCTTTCCTGGAGGGTTGAACAATGCACTTCACCACGCCTGGGGCGACCCGTCGGCAGGTATTCAGTGCCCGAAGGAGAAGCACGGGCTACGTATTGGGGCAAACCCGGTCGAACCGACGTCGTGCCTGGTGACGGACACGTGACGGGAAATCAGGCCAAGTCGGCGTGGACGGCCTCGGAGCACGCCGAGGCCGCGCACGAATCCGCAGCGGGAATCCGCCGGTCTCCTCCACGCAGGCGAGGGAGATCCGGGTGGGCGCGCGACGGCGACCAGCGCCACCCGGTATCCGTGGCGCGGGCCGGACGGCGGAGGTCACCGCCGTCGACCTCCGGTCAACCCCCGGCGGACCGCGGCGCGCCGAAGGCCACCGGCTCGGCCGGGACGCCGACCTGGAGCTGCCAGCACTCGCCGATCCCGGTCGAGTGCAGGACCACCTCGAAAGCGTCCACCACGTCCGACACCTCCAGGATCGGCATGCCGAGGTCGTGGATCACACCGCGGAAGCCGTCGATGATCGGAGTTTCCGCGAAACCGGGGCACAGCGCGTTGAGCCGGATGCCCTCGCCGGCCACGAGCGGTGCGTAGGACCGCACGTAGTTCACCACGGCGGCCTTGGTCGCGCCGTAGACGGGGTCGAACGGCACGGGCATGAGACCCGCCAGGCTCGCCATCGCCACGATGCTCCCGCCGCCGCGCGCCCGCAGGGCCGGCAGCACCGCCTCGATGCCATAGACCACCCCGTCGAGGTTGGTGGCCACGACGCGGCGGTAGCGGTCGGCGTCGAACCCGTCCCCGCCGGTCACCACACCGGCGTTCAGCACCGCGATGTCCAGACCGCCGAACCTCGCCACCGCCGTCTGCGCGGCCATCCGGCTGTCCGAGGGGATTCGCACGTCGCACGGCACGAAGACGCCGCCGATGTCCTCGGCGACCGCCTCGCCCCGCTCGGCCACGAAATCGGCCACGACGACCTGCGCACCACCGTCGGCCAGGCGTCGGGCGATCGCCGCGCCGATGCCGTTCGCCGCCCCGGTGACCAGCGCGACTTTGTCAGAGTACTTACCGTTTTCCATCGACGTCCTCCTCAGCACCCCTGTGGACGGATGATTCCCACAGCGGCCGCTCAGGGCAACGGACGACGGCTGCCGACTCCCCGGAGTCCACCACCACTTCCCGTACGGGCAACGCGACCTCGTGCGGCACACGCCGTCGTCCCGACGCGCGGCCCTCCGAACGCCTCTGCGAAGCGTCGACGACTCGACCGCGGGGTGCCGTCAGCGCTCCACCGCGGGTTCCCCGGTCCGGTCCGCGCCGGCGCCCCGGTGCTTGGCCCGCTGGAACGCCCGGATGTACTTGGGCAGCTCGTCCAGCGCTCGTCGCAGGTCGCCGCTGGACACCTGTTCAGCGAACACCGCGTCCACGACGGCCTGCTCCACCTCGTGGTGGACGCGGTGGAGCTCGTCCAGTGAGGCCCCTCGCAGCAGGTCGACCACCCGGATGCGGTCGGTGACGGCGTCCAGGGTGCGCTCCAGGTCGGCGATCACCCGGTCGGCCTCCGCGGGCTCCAGCACGAGGGCACCGGTGTCGGCGAGGCTCAGCAACAGGTCGCCGGCGAACACCGGGCCGCCGTCGGCGGTCACCTCGTCGGGGCCGGTCACGCCGGCACCCGCCGCGCACGTGCTGGCACGGGAACCCGTTGTGGGAGTACGGCCACGACTGCCCCTCTCGGAAGATCGGCTCCAAGCTGATCACGGGACGGGCATCACCGGTGAGACCGCCGGGCGTTGTCTGCCCGCCCGGTCCACGCCCCCTGCCCGCACGTCACCTGCCGCGCCGCTCGGCCGGAGTGGGCGCCAAGGACATCCTCACTTCCCCTCGGGCACATCACACGCGGTGGCGATCGCGCGACGCGGGGTGTGGTGCACGGTGATCGCGCGGTCCACATCGCAC
>NZ_JBFAAX010000643.1:0-3258 GCF_040639995.1 Actinosynnema sp. NPDC023658
ACGAGCGCACGCCGTGGCGGGACGGGCCGGTGGTGGACGTCCAGGTGAGCGTGCGCAGCCGCGGTGACCGGGGCGCGCGCGGCCGCACGTCACGCATCCTGGACGACCCGATGACCGAGCAGTCCCTGCTGGCCGAGGCGCGGGAGGCCGACGAGCGGCGGGCCGCGTCGGTGGCCGAGCTCGCGGCGGCGGCACCCAGGCTGGCCGAGACCACGTTGTCCGGCGAGGCGCTCGGCGTGCTGTGCGAGCTGCTGACGTTGGCGATGGCGCAGCGCGACACGGCGGCCGACCCCGGTTCCGCGACGGACCCGGTGCGCGGCCTGCGGGTGACCGTGGAACACGCCCGGGGGCGTTCGACGCGGATCCGCTCGGCGGCGGGCACGCTGACCCTGCACGACTCGACGCTGGTGCTCGACTGATGTTCGACGACCTCTCCGAGATCGACGCGGCGAACGTGGTGCGCTGCGCCCGCACGCTGCTGCGCCGGCCGTTGCTGCGCGCCGACGGGCCGGACGGCGAGCTGCTGGCGCTGGTCTACCGGCACCGGGCCGCGTTGCAGGACCTGTTCGCGCGGGTCCTGGGCTACCGGCTGGTGGTCGAACGGCGGTTCGCCCGGCTCTACAAGGCCGGACCGGGCGCGGACGATTCCCGCGGCGTCCTGGGCATGTCGCCGCGCGGGTACGCGTACGTCGCGCTGACGATGGCCGTGCTGACCGGGATCGGGCGGCAGACGCTGCTGTCGCGGCTGGTGGCGGACATCCGTGCGGCGGCGGTCGAGGCCGGGCTCACGGTCGTGGACGACGTGGCGGACCGGCGCGCGCTGACGGCGGCGTTGCGGCACCTGGTGTCGCTGGGCGTGCTGCACGAGACCGAGGGCACGGTCGACGTGCACGCCGAGGCGTTGATCACCATCGACACCGACCTGCTGGGCCAGCTGCTGACCGGACCCGTCGCGGAGGCCACCTCGCCGTCGCGGTTGGTGGAGCTGGCGGCCAGGCCCGGACCGCGCGGCGTCGAGCACGCGGTGCGGCGCAAGCTGGTGGAGAACCCCGTGGTGCTGTACGCGGACCTGCCGCCCGAGCAGGCCGAGTGGTTGCGGCGCAACCAGCGCAAGGAGACCGCGCTGCTGGAGACGTGCTTCGGCCTGCACACCGAGTGCCGGGTCGAGGGCGTGCTGGCGGCCGACCCCGAGGACTACCTGACCGACCTGTACTTCCCCGGCACGTCCACCGTGGCGCGGATCGCGCTGCTGGCGCTGCCGGAGCTGCTGTCCGACGAGCCCCGCCCCGACGGCCGGCACGACGTCGACGTGGCGTCGTTGCGCGAGGTGTGCGCGCGGCTGGTGGAGGACTACCCGGCCGCGTGGTCCAAGCAGTTCACCGAAGACCTGGACCGGCTGGTCGACGAGGTGCTGGAGCTGCTGCGGCGGATGGGGCTGGCGGTGCCCGCGGCGGACGGGTGGCTGCTCAACGCCGCCGCGCACCGGTGGCTGCCCGTGCCCGACGGCGACCCGGAACGTGACGTGGAGCCGGTCGTCGTGCCGGACGTGCCCAGCTGGTCGTTGTTCGATGAGGAGACCGCGTGAACAGGTGGCGGCTGCACAGGGGCGGCATCGTCAACATCTGGCAGTACACCGAGCAGACGTTCGACTTCTCCGGTGGCCGCGCGATCTTCCAGGGCACCAACGGGTCCGGCAAGTCGCGCACGCTGGAGCTGCTGCTGCCGCTGTGCCTGGACGGCGACCTGCGGCAGGTCGGCTCCAAGGGCTTCGACACGGTGTCGCTGCGGCGGCTCATGCTCGACGACTACGACGGCGGCCCCAACCGCATCGGGTACGCGTGGGTCGAGCTGACCCGCGGCGAGGGCGAGTTCCTGACCTGCGGGTTGGGCGTGAAGGCGTCCAAGACGTCGCAGGCGATCACCGACTCGTGGCGGTTCATCACCCCGTCCCGCGTGGGTCACGGCCTGACGCTGGTCGGCGCGGACCGCACGCCGCTGGGCCCGGCGCAGCTGCGCGACCTGATCGGCGCGGACTGCGTGCTGGAGGAGGCCGCGTTCCGGGCGCGCGTCGCCGAGACCGTGTACGGCGTGCCGGCACCCCGGTACGGCGACCTGCTGCACCTGCAGCGGACGCTGCGCAACCCGGACGTCGGGCTGAAGGTGCTGGAGGGGCAGCTGGAGCAGATCCTGTCCGACGCGCTGCCGCCGCTGGACCAGGCCATGGTCGAGCAGCTGGCGACGTCGTTCGACGACCTGGAGTCGATCCGGGAGAACATCACCCGGCTGTCGTCGGCGGACGTGGCGCTGGGCACGTTCCTCAAGACCTACTCGGACTACGCGTTCGGCGGGCTGCGCGCGGCGGCGGAGAAGCTGGGCGCGGCCGAGGACGGCGTGCGGAAGCTGGAACGGGCGTCCGCGCGGCTGTCGGCGTCGTTGGAGGAGACGCTGGCGGCGCGTGCGGCGGCCGAGCACTCGTTGGCGTCGTTGGAGAGCGGCGAGCAGCAGGCCGAGGAGACCATCGGGGCGCTGAAGGAGCTGCCCGCGTTCCGCGACCTCCAGGACCTCCAGACGCGCGAGAAGCTGGTGGCGGAGAAGCGTTCGTCCGCCGTGGCCGCGCTCGACATGGCGAACAAGCAGCGGCTCCAGGAGGACGGCTCGGTCGACGGCGTGCTGCGCCTGCTGCGCCGGCTGGCCGAGGACCTGGGGACAGCGCAGGAGCTGGTCGAGCCGCTGCGCCACCACCTGCGCACGGCCGGTCTCCCCGCCGCCACCGTCCCCGACCTGCCGGTGTTGTCCACTGTGGACTGCACGGTCCGGACGGAGTCCGTGCGGGCCAAGCCGGACCCCGAAGCCGAACCGCTGCCGATCGAACGCCGTGTCCCGCCCGTCGTCGACGTCGACGACGCGGTGCTGGAGCAGGCGGCGGCGCGGACGTCGGAGATCGCTTCGGCGGCACGGCAGCGCGGCGCGTTGGCGATGGCGCTGGCGGCGCAGGCGGCCGAGCTGGACTCCGCGCAACGCCAGGTGGACGCCCTGCGCCAGACCGCGCGGGACGCGCAGCACGCGGCGACCGAGGCGGCGGCGTTGCGCAACCAGGAGGCGCAGGAACTGGCCGAGGTCGCTCAGGCGTGGCTCGCGGACGTGGACGCGTGGCGCGGCTCCGGGCCGTTGGCGAAGGTGCGGCCGGAGTCGCCGTTGGCGCTGCCGTCCACCTGGCGTTGCGCGGAGACCCGCTCGGCCGCCTGCGCCGCCAGCGCC
>NZ_JBFAAX010000644.1:0-3257 GCF_040639995.1 Actinosynnema sp. NPDC023658
GGGCCCGCGGCCCGGCCCACCCGTGTGGGGGGGGGGGGGGGGCCTCGACGCGGTGTTCTGCGGCAGCGACCAGATCGCCCCGCGGTGTCGCCGACGCGCTGCGGGCGGCGGGCCGGCGCGTGCCCGACGACGTGGCGCTGGTCGGCTTCGACAACTGGGACGTCATGGCCCTGGCCTGCCAGCCGCCGCTGACGAGCGTGGACATGGGGCTGGAGGAGCTGGGGCGGACGGCGGCCGACCTGCTCCTGGCCGCCATCAACGGCGAGGCCGCGCCCGGCCGTCACATCAGCCCCTGCCGGCTCGTCGTCCGCGACTCCACCGCCGTGCCCGTCGGCCCGGTCTCAGGGGGCGGTGTGCCCCGACGGCCGACCCCGGGGCTCACCGAGCGGTCGGTCTGACGCCGTCAGGGTGAACTTCCGACCGAAAACCGGACTCCGCTCAACCTCGGGGGATCTCGGACGACCTTTAGTCGAGGGCCGCGCCCGAGGGGGCGTCGGGGGACGGTGGAACTTCTGCGCGGCCCGAACGACGGTAGTCGCACACGCCGGCGTCGGTGAGGCGCCGGTGGCTGCCCTGCGCACATGGGGGATCGCGTGAACTGGTTCGAGGTCGCGCCGACCGTGCTCGTCACGGTCGGGTGGTTGTGGTTACCGGGGCTGCCGGTGGCGCTCTCGCTGGGGCTGAGGGGGATCGCGGCCTTCGCGGTCGCCCCGCTGGTGAGCACCGCGGTGGTCGCGTCCACCGCTGTGCTCGCGGAGGCGGCGGGGGTGGACTGGTCGGTGCCGGTGGCGCTCGTGGCCGCCGCGGTCGTGGCGCTGGTCGTGGGGGTCGGCGCGTTCCTGTTGCGGCGCAGGGAGTTCCTGGCGGCACGACCCGACCCGCGACGGCTGACCGCGGTGGCCGCGGTGGGGTTGCTGGTCGCGGTCGCCCTGGCGGCGTTCAGCGTGATGCGCGCGGTGGGGCCGCCGGACAGCCTGTCCCAGGTGTTCGACACGCCGTTCCACTACAACGCGCTGGCCTACGTGCACGACGCGCACCGGGCGTCCTCGCGGTCGCTCGGCTCGCGCGGCAACCCCGAGGTGCCCGCCGTGTTCTACCCGGCGGCCTGGCACGACTTCGGCTCGCTGGTGATGATGTCCACCGGCTCGTCGATCCCGGTCACCGCGAACGTGCTGTGCGCGGCCGTCACGGTGCTGCTGTGGCCCGCGTCGTGCCTGCTGCTGGTGCGCCAGCTGTTCGGCCGCGACACCGCCGCGCTCGCCATCGCGGGCGTGCTGAGCGTGGCCTTCCCCGCAGCGCCGTGGGACCTGTTCGGCTGGGGCGTGCTGTGGCCCAACCTGCTCGGCATGGCGCTCGCGCCGGCGGCGTTCGCGCTCGTGCTGACCCTGGCCGGCTGGGTGCGGGACGACGCGATCGGCAGGCCGCGCGCGTGGCTGCTGCTCGCGGTCGCCGCGGTGGCGGCCGGGTTCGCCCACCCGAACGTGCTGTTCACGCTCGTCGCGCTGGCGCTGTTCCCGGTCGGCGCGGCGGTCTTCCTGCGGGCGCGGCGACTGGGCAACAGACGTGGTGTCGTCGAGTGCGCCGCGTTCGTGGCCGTGGTCCTGGGCGGGTGGCTGTGGTCGTCGACCTCCCCGGTGTTCGCAGGGGCCAGGAACTGGGACTGGGCACCGATCGAGACCCCGGCCAACGCGGTCGGTGAGGTGCTGCTCAACGCCACCAACCACCGGGAGGCGCTGTGGCTGCTGTCGGCGCTGGTGGTCATCGGCGCGTGCACCGCCCGCCGGTTCCCCGCGCTGCGGTGGGTCCTGGCCGCGCACCTGGTGAGCGCGCTGCTGTTCGTGCTGGCGGCGAGCCTGAACCGACCGGACACGCGGCTGCTCACCGGCTACTGGTTCAACGACTCGCACCGGCTCGCGGCCATGCTGCCGATCACCGCCGTGCCCCTCGCCGTGGCCGGGGTCCTCGCCGTCGCCACCGCGCTGCGGGCCCGCGTGCGGGCGCCGCAGGCCGCCGTCGCCGTCGCGCTCACCGCGCTGCTGGCCGTCGTGACCGGTGGTCTCAACCCGACCGACCGGGAGGGCCGCATCTCGGTCACCTACCCGCGCGTCGAGGCGCAGAAGCTGGTGACGGACGAGATGCGGGCGTTCTACGCGCGGATCGCGGACGACATCCCGGAGGACGGCCGCGTCATCGGCAACCCGTTCGACGGCAGCGTGATGCTGTGGGCGCTCGCGGACCGCGAGGTGGTGTTCCCGCACTTCCTGGTCTCCGCCGACCCCGACGAGGCCTACCTCGGGCAGCACCTGCGGGAAGCGGCGACCGATCCGGAGGTCTGCCGGGCGCTCGCGCGCCAGCGGGTCGGCCACGTGCTGATCGGCAAGCAGGAGCCGAACACGCTCGGCGGCCGGTACGGCGGCATCGCGGGCGTGCAGGACGCGAAGGGCTTCGAGCTGGTCGACCGGTCGGGGGAGTCCCGGCTGTACCGGATCACCGCCTGCGGCCCGCACCGGTGACCGGCGGTCGCGTGACCCACTTGGGGCCGCGGATCACCCGAAGTGGTGAGCGGGGCGAGGTGTGGTCGCCGGCACCGCGGGTAGCAGTCGGGGATGGCTCGCACGACGGTCGTGATCGCCACGCGTGACCGCGTGGCGGAGTTGCTGCACACCCTGGACCGCCTGAGCGGGCTGTCGGTGCCGGTGATCGTGGTGGACAACGGCTCCTCCGACGGCACGGTGGCGCGCGTGCGCCGGGAGTTCCCGTGGGTGCGGGTGGTGGAGCTGGGGCGCAACGTGGGCGCGTCGGCCCGCAACCACGGCGTCCGGCTGACCCGCACGCCGTACGTGGCGTTCAGCGACGACGACTCCTGGTGGGCGCCGGACGCGCCGGCGAAGGCCGAGGAGCTGTTCGAGCGGCACCCGGGGCTGGGGCTGGTCGCCGCACGGGTCGTGGTCGAACCCGAAGGCCGGTTGGACCCGGTGTGCGCGGTCATGGCCGACTCACCGCTGGGCCGGGACGACGACCTGCCCGGCCCCTCGGTGCTGGGCTTCGTCTGCTGCGCCTCGATCGTGCGCCGGGAGGCCTTCCTGCGGGTGGGCGGGTTCAACCCGGTGCTGTTCTTCCCCGGCGAGGAGCGGCTGTTCTCCTGGGACCTGGCGGCGGCCGGGTGGACGTGCTGCTACGTCGACGACGTGGTGGCGCACCACCAGCCGTCCAAGGTGCGCGGCCCGTCGGCGGCCCGGCGGCGGGCCGAGCTGCGC
>NZ_JBFAAX010000645.1:0-3254 GCF_040639995.1 Actinosynnema sp. NPDC023658
CAGCTGTCGACGGGCGAGCAGAGCACGCGTGACGACCCGCGCCGCGCCTACCTGCCGTTCGACGCCGACGCGAACGGGTTCGTGCCGGGCGAGGGCGGCGCGATCCTCGTGCTGGAGGACGTCACCTCGGCCCGTGCCCGCGGCGCGCGGTCGGTCTACGGGGTGGTGGAGGGCTGCGCCTCCACGTTCGACCCGAAGCCCGGTTCCGGTCGGCCGCCGGGGTTGCGGCGGGCCGTGGAGCTCGCGCTGGCCGACGCCGGGCGGTCACCGGCCGAGGTCGACGTGGTCTTCGCGGACGCGCACGGCACGCCCGAGCTGGACCGGGCGGAGGCCGAGGCGATCACGGCGGTGTTCGGCCCGCGCGGCGTCCCGGTGACTGCGCCGAAGACCATGACCGGCCGGCTGTGCTCCGGTGGTGCGCCACTCGACCTGGTCGCGGCCGTGCTGTCCATCCGGGACGGTGTCGTGCCGCCGACGGTCAACGTCACCGACGTGCCCGGTGGCTACGGGCTCGACCTGGTCCTCGGCGGTCCCCGGGAGGTGCCGGTGCGCACGGCGGTCGTGCTGGCCAGGGGGCACCGAGGTTTCAACTCGGCGCTGGTGGTGAGCGCGCCGTGAGCGGGTCGGGCGCGGTGTCGACGAAGGGGAGGACGACCCGATGGGGACGAGGGGACTGACGATGGCGGATCTCAAGCGGGTGCTGCGGGAAGCGGCGGGGGTGGACGAGTCGGTCGACTTCGACGGCGACATAGCCGACGTCGACTTCACCGACCTCGGCTACGACTCGATCGCCCTGCTGGAGACGACCAGCCGGGTCGAGCGGGAGTACGGCGTCACGCTCGCCGAGGACGCGGTGGTGACCTCGACGAACCCGCGCCGGCTGCTGGCGCTGATCAACGACTCGCTCGACCGGCCGGCGTAGGAGGGGACGGGCATGGTCCGGGACGGACAACGGGTCGCCCTGGTCACGGGCGCGACCAGCGGGATCGGGTTGGCGATCGCGCGCACCCTGGCGGAGGCGGGCACGGCGGTGTACGTGTGCGCACGCACCGCCGACAACGTCGAGCGGACCGTCAAAGCGTTGCGGGAGCGGGGTTTCGAGGCCGACGGCACGACGTGCGACGTGACCTCGGCCGAGGACGTCCGCGCGCTCGTGCGCTCGGCCGTCGACCGCTACGGGCGGATCGACGTGCTGGTCAACAACGCGGGCCGCAGCGGCGGCGGGCCGACCGCGGACCTCACCGACGAGCTGTGGCTCGACGTCATCGACACCAACCTCACCAGCGTGTTCCGGGTGACCCGGGAGGTGCTCAACGAGGGCGGCATGCTGGCGCGCGGGCACGGCCGGGTGGTCAACGTCGCGTCCACCGCCGGCAAGCAGGGCGTGGTGCTCGGTGCGCCGTACTCGGCGTCCAAGCACGGGGTCGTCGGCTTCACCAAGGCGCTCGGCCTGGAGCTGGCCAGGACCGGGATCACGGTCAACGCGGTGTGCCCCGGGTACGTCGAGACCCCGATGGCCGAACGGGTCCGACAGGGCTACGCCGCGGCGTGGGACACCACCGAGGACGACGTGCTGGCCCGGTTCAACGCCAAGATCCCGCTCGGCCGGTACTCCACCTCCGAGGAGGTCGCCGCGTTCGTCGGCTACCTGGTGTCGGACCCGGCGGCGCCGATCACCGCGCAGGCGATCAACGTCTGCGGCGGGCTGGGCAACTACTGAGCGGGGAGGGCTCCATGGCGACCACGCGCCACGCGCGGCACGAGATCGCGGTCTCGGCCCCGGCCGACGACGTCTACGTCCTGATCGCGGCGGTGGAGGCGTGGCCGCGCGTCTTCCCGCCGACCGTGCACGTCGAGGTCCTGGAGCGGGACGGGGACGCGGAGCGGCTGCGCTTCTGGGCCACCGCGAACGGCGAGGTGAAGACGTGGACGTCCCGCCGCGAGCTGGACCCGGCGCACCGCCGGGTCTCGTTCCGGCAGGAGGTCTCCCAGCACCCGGTGGCCTCGATGGGAGGCCGCTGGCAGGTCGAGGAGGTCGGTGGGGGCAAGTCCCTGGTGGTGCTCGACCACCACTACGCCGCGGTCGACGACGCACCGGACGGGGTCGACTGGATCGAACGCGCCCTCGACCGCAACAGCCACGCCGAGCTCGCGGCGTTGCGCGCCGCGGCCGAACGCGGGAGCGGGGTGGACGAGCTGCTGTTCTCGTTCGAGGACAGCGTCCAGGTCGCCGGCGCACCCGACGACGTCTACGCGTTCGTGCGCGACGCCGGGCGGTGGTCGGAGCGGCTGCCGCACGTCGCCAGGGTGGTGCTGACCGAGGACGTGCCGGACCTCCAGACGTTGGAGATGGACACGCGCACGAAGGACGGCCAGGTGCACACCACGCGGTCCGTGCGGGTCTGCTTCCCGTCGCGCCGCATCGTCTACAAGCAACTCGTGCTGCCCGCGCTGCTGGCCGTGCACAACGGCGAGTGGACGTTCACGCCGAACAGCGCCGGGGTGCTCGCGACGTCCCGGCACACCGTCGTGCTCGACCCGGCGGCGATCCCGGAGGTGCTCGGAGAGGGCGCGACCGCGGCGCAGGCCCGCGACTTCGTCCGCGGTGCGCTCAGCGCCAACAGCACGGCCACGCTGGAGCTGGCCAAGGCGTTCGCGGAGGCAGGGGGATGACCGTCACCGACGACCGCGCCACGCCCGTCGACGTGCACGTGCGGGTCCAGCGCTTCTACGCCGCCCAGATGCGCTTGCTGGACGCCGGCGAGGCGGAGCGGTGGGCGGGCACGTTCACCGAGGACGGCGAGTTCGGGCAGGACAACGGCTCCCCGCCCCGGCGCGGACGGGCGACCATCGCGGCCGGGATGCGCGCGGCGGTGGACCGGCGGGTCGCCGCCGGCGTGGTGACCCGGCACTGGATGGGCATGGTCGCGGTCCACCCGCTGCCCGACGGCTCGGTGCGCACCGGCTGCTACGCCCTGGTGGTGCGCGCGGAACGCGGCGGCCCGCCGGCCGTGGGCCTGAGCACGACGTGCGCCGACGTCCTGGTCCCGGACGGGGATTCGTGGCTGGTGCGCAGCAGGTGGGTGTCCCACGACGGCACACCCGGGAAGGGATTCCCAATGAAGTTGTCAAGCGGCGAAGGTGACGGGCCATGAACTCGTCAGGCCGCTGTGGCTGCGGGTTGGGACCTGCCGGCCTGGAAAGTGCGGTTGTCGCGGATGAGGGCCCACAGGACGTTCAGGCGTCGGCGTGCC
>NZ_JBFAAX010000646.1:0-3250 GCF_040639995.1 Actinosynnema sp. NPDC023658
GCTGGTGCAGCGCCACGACGGTCTGCACCAGCGGCGAGCGGCTGGGGTCGGGGTCGGGGCGCACCTCCTCCACCACCCGGTCGAACGGCACGTCGTCGTGCGCGAACGCCTCCAGCGCCGTGTCCCGCACCTGGTCAAGGAAGCCGGTGAACGGCAGGTCCGGGTCGACCCAGGACCGCAGCACCAGCGTGCGGACGAAGAACCCGACCGCCCGCTCCAGGTCGGCGCGGTCGCGGCCGGAGCTGACCGTGCCGACGGCGACGTCCCGCTGCCGGCTGCGAGCGGACAGCAGCACCTGCACGGCGGCGGTGAGCGTCATGAACAGCGTGGCGTCGTGCGCGCGGCCGACGCTCGCGAGCCTGCGGACCAGGTCGGCGGGCAGCGGGCGACGCAGCACCGCGCCGGACGTGGTGCGCAGCGGCGGCCGCGGCCGGTCGGTGGGCAGGTCCAGCGTCTCGACGCCGGCCAGCCGGTCGCGCCAGTACGCCGGGTCGCCCGCGGGGCGGGCCCGGTCCCACACGGTGAAGTCGGGGTACTGCACGGATGGATCGGCCGGCTGTCTACCCGCGTACAGCTCGGCCAGCTCCTCCAGCAGCACCTGCACCGACCAGCCGTCGGTGACGATGTGGTGCTGCACCAGGACCAGCAGGTGCTCGTCCGGGCCGTCGAGGGGGCTGAGCACGGCGCGGGTCAGCGGGCCGTGCCGCAGGTCGAACGGCTCGTCGAGGCACAGGTCGGCGGCGTCCGCGGGGGCGGGCAGCACGCGCAGCGGGATCGTGCCGTGCGGCTCCACGACCTGCACCGGCTCGTCGCCCACCACGTCGAACCGGGTGCGCAGCGCGTCGTGCCGGCGGGCCAGCCCGTCCAGCGCCTCGGCCAGCCGCGGCACGTCCAGCGGCCCGGTCAGCCTGACCCCGACCGCGGTGTTCTGCTCGCCGGTGCCGTCCAGCGAGAACAGCCGGCGCTGCGCCGACGACAGCGGCAGCGGCTTCACCCGCGGCACGCGCGGGATCGGCGCACCGTCCCACCGGCTGTCGTCCTGCCCGAGCAGCGCCTCGGCCAGCCCGGCGACCGTGCGGTGGTCGAACATCGCCCGCACCGGCAGCCCGCCCAGGCGCGACAGCGCCCGCACGGCCAGGATCGAGTCGCCGCCCAGCGCGAAGAAGTCGTCGTGCGCGCCCACCACCGGCACGCCCAGCACGTCCGACCATACCTCCGCGACCCGGCGCTCGGCCGCGGTGCGCGGCTCGACGTGACCCTCCGGCGCCTGCCCGACGACCGGCTCGGGCAGCGCGTCGCGGTCCAGCTTCCCGTTGGGCGTCAACGGGAACGCGTCCAGCGCCACGAACGCCGACGGCACCAGGTAGTCGGGCAGCTTCGCGGCCAGGTGCTCGCGCAGTCCTTCCGTGCTGCCGACCACGTAGGCCACCAGCCGCTTCGGTTCGCCGCGCGGGACGACCACGGCGTGCTCGACGCCGGGCTGCCGGCGCAGCAGGGCCTCGATCTCGCCGGGCTCCACCCGGAAGCCGCGGATCTTCACCTGGTGGTCGGCGCGGCCGACGAACTCCAGCTGCCCGTCCGCGCGGGTGCGCACCACGTCACCGGTGCGGTACATGCGGGCGCCGGGCGAGCCGAACGGGTCGGCCAGGAAGCGCTGCGCGGTCAGGCCGGGTCTGCCCAGGTAGCCGCGGGCCAGGCCGACGCCCGTCACGTACAGCTCGCCCACGACGGCGGGGCGCAGCTCGTCGTCCAGCACCCGGACCTCGGTGCCGGGGATGGGGCGGCCGATGGGCGGCGTGCCGCCGGGTTCCAGCGGCTCGCTCCACGACGTGACCACAGTGGATTCGGTCGGCCCGTAGGCGTTGATCATGCGCCGGCCGGGGGCCCACTTCGCCACCAGGTCGGGCGGGCAGGCGTCGCCGCCGACGATCAGCGTGCGGAACGCGGGCAGCTCGACGTCGGGCACGGTGGCCAGCGCCACCGGCGGGATCAGCGCGTGCGTGACGCCGAACTCGTCCACGACCTGCGCGAGCTGCTCGCCCAGCAGCGGTCCGGGCGGCGGCACGACCAGCGCCGCACCGGCCGGCAGCGCCATGCACAGCTCCAGCACCGAGGCGTCGAAGCTGGGGGAGGAGAACTGGAGGACCCGGTCGCCGGGGCGCACGTCGAAGTGGTCGACCTCGGCGGCCGAGAACGCCGGTAAGCCCCGGTGCGGCACGACCACGCCCTTCGGCCGGCCGGTGGAGCCCGACGTGTAGATCACGTAGGCCGGGTCCTCCGGCCGGATAGCCACCTCGGGCGCGGTGGCCGGGTGGCCGGCGAGGTCCGGCAGGGCGTCGAGCACGAGCAGCGGCCCGGCGTCGGAGACCATGAACGCGATCCGGTCGGCCGGGTAGTCGGGGTCGATCGGCAGGTACGCGGCACCGGTCTTCAGCACCGCGAGCCGTGCCACCACGTTGTCCACCGAGCGCGGCATGGCCACCGCGACGATCCGCTCACGCCGCGCGCCCCGGTCGACCAGCAGGTGCGCGAGCCGGTTCGCGCGTTCCTCCAGTTCCCGGTAGTCGACGACCTCCTCGGCGGATATGACCGCGGGTGCGTCGGGAGTGCGCAGTGCCTGCGCGGCGATCAATTCCGGCAGAGTGCGGGCGTGCGTCATCGCGAGAGGTGCCTTTCTGACTCAGGGGCGCGCGGTACCCAATTGCGCGAAACTCAAACGTGTAATTCAGATCACTTGTGCGACCTGCCTGCGGGCGAGTCGGCCGCCGATCTGGATCCACCGGATCCCGCCGTCGCCGGGGTCCCGCAGGAAACGCCCCGTCTGGTTGGTGTCGCCGGTGTCCGAATCACGCATCGCGAACACCAGGCCGTCGAACAACGACAGGTCCGCGAACGGCTCGCCGTCCACCGTGAGGGCCAGGCGCTCCCGGTCCACGGCGCGCACCGCGTATTCGACGTCCCCGTTGCGGAAGCGCCCGGTGCAGTCCGGGGGCGGGGCGATGCGGCGGTGCAGGCCGCTCATTCCGTCGTAATCGGCCACCGGCAGGCCCGCGTCGGCCAATTCGGGGACCAGGTCGCGCCAGAGCGCGAAGCCGCTGCTCCCGTTGGTGGTCAGGGCCACCGCGGTGCCGTCCGCGGGGTTGATCCGCAGGTGGCACGACGTGCCGTCGGCGGTGCCGTCGTGGCCGACCCAGCGGACGCCGTCGCGGTGGAACAGCGCCAGGCCGACGGCTGGGGCCTCGGCCTGGCG
>NZ_JBFAAX010000647.1:0-3247 GCF_040639995.1 Actinosynnema sp. NPDC023658
GGAACCACAGGTCCGCGACGGCGAGCGACGGCGGCGTCCCGGGCGCGATGCCGAGGTCTTCGGCGAGGCCGTAGGCCAGGGCGGTGCTGTGCCGAGGGCTGTGGTGCCGCACCAGGTCGGCCGCGACGATCGCGGTCAGCCCCGCCGGCACATCGGGGTCGTTCGGGGCCGCGGCGACGGCGACGATCCCCCGCGCTCGGCGGGACGCCTCGTCCCGGACGGACTCGGGCCGCCCGGCCAGGTCCCGGTGGGCCGCCGACGCCCGCGCGGTCAGCTGCTCGGACGTCCACTCGGCGGCGGGGCCGGCGTCGAGCGGTCCTGGCTTCCTCAGGATGGCGCCCACCCTGCCCCCGGTGGCTTCCGGCGCGGGCAGCTCGACGACCTCGTGGCCGCCGAGCGGCGACGGCGACGCGACGCCCAGGTCCGACGCGATCCGGTGGGCCAGCTCCGCGGTCTCGCGGAAGCGGAGCCCGTCCACCAGGGCCGCGGCGACGACGAACGTGAGGTCCAGGTGCGCGGTCGGGTCGGACGCCGCGGTGTGGTCGGCGACCAGCGACGTGATCCAGTCCGCCCGCCGCACGGCCGACCGCTGCGTCGCCGGGTCCCGCTGCCCGGCCAGCACCGCGCGCGCCCGGACGGCTTCGGTTCGCAGCAGCGCCCCGGTCCAGGGGGCTCGGTCCCCGGCGGACGGCCGCACCGGGGCCTCCGCGACCACCAGCGGACCGGCGACCGCCGTGCGGTCGGACCGCGAGAAGACCCCCGTCAGGGCGCGGAGGAACCTGGTGGTGCCCTTCCACCGGCCTCCGGCGGGGGCGGACGCCCCCTGCCCGCCGGATGCCCACTGCCCGCCGGTCGCCCCCTGCCCGCCGGTCGCCTCCGGGTGGGCGTCGACCGGCGGATTGGCGGCGGCCAACGCGTTCATGTGGTGCGCGAACAGCCAGAGGTGGCGCGGCAGCAGCCGTCCGCTGCCGTCGAGCATGCCGATGCCCATGATGCCGTCGTCGTCGACGACCTGTCCCCGGCCGGCCTCGACCTGGAAGAGCGGTTCGTCGTCGATCGTCTCGACGTACTCGTCCACGAGGCCCAACTGGTGCCCGTGCTCGTGGCCCAACGTCATCTCGGACGCGTTCAACGGCCACGCCAAGTGGCGCGCGCGGGCGTCGTCGTCCATCACCGAGACCACCGAGTGCGCGTCGGCCGGGTCGTCGGTGAACTGCACCGTGACGTGGAACTGCTCCCCTCCGGGCAGGCGGTACCCCTGGTTGAAGATCTTGTCCACGCCGCCGAGGAAGCGGTCCTTCAGCCTGTCGAGCTGCTCTTCCGTCGCCACGACGTCGGCCGTGTCCAGGAAGTACCTGGTGGTGATGTCGAGCACCCGGCGACCGTCGACGTCGAAGGCGCGCACGTCGTAGGCGATCGGGTCGCGGATCAGGTCGAGCTGCGGCTTGCCCACGATGCTGATGTCGGACTTGGAGGTCAGCTTCACGCCCTCGCCGCGCACCCACGTCGTGACCGGGATCCCGACCCGTGCCGAGGCGATGCGTTGCGACGACACGGGGTCGCGGGGGTCGAACCACTCCGCCGCCCAACGCCTGCTGTGCCGCCACCTCTCGTCGTCCAGGACCGACTTCGCCACCGGGGGCACGGCGACTTCCCGCTCGGACTGCTCGGTTTCCGGGTCACCGACCACGTCGGTGACGGGCGGCGCGTCGAGCGGGGCGGTACCGCCCGGCCGCACCAGGTCCCACTGCACGAACACGGCGGCGCCGTCGCGGCTCTCGTCCAGCTCGACCGCGATCTCGACGTCGAGGACGTGCTTGCGCAGCAGCTCCTGGACGTCCGGGACGGTGGAGGGGTGGCCGGAGATCCGGACCACCGGCGGCAGGTAGCCCAGTTCGGCACGGGTGCCCGCGGCCTCGGCGAGTTCCTCCCCGAGCTTCTCCACGCGACCGGACTGCACCTCGTCCAGCGACTTCGAGTCCGGCCCGGAGGTGAACACCGACTCCGGCGGAAGGGCGCGGTTCCCCGCCTCGGCGGGATTCTCCAGCGGCGCGGCGGTAGCGGCGATGCCCAGGTCACCGATGATCCGCGCGGCGAGCTTCGCACTGCGCCTGTAGTAGTGCTCCTCCTTGTAGTCGTCGGCGACTACTACGAGGAGGTCGTCGAGCACGTCACGGTCGATCGGCGCACCGGTGCCGACGACCGACGTCACGATCCCCTCCGCGCGCCGCAGCACGAGGTCCTGCGTGAACCGGGTCTGCTCGTCCAGCCAGGCGGCGCGCGCCAGGTCTGCCCGCAACCGCAGCGATTCCACCGTCCAGGGCGCGTCCTCCGACGGCCCCTTGCGCGCGCGCAGGTCGCGAATGGCCTGGTTCGGCCCGGTGGTGGGACCGGCGATCGGTGGCAGGGTCGTTCCCAGGCCCGCCGCCACTTCCAGGGAGACCTGCCTGGCGCTGTCGGCGCTGTCCGCCCTCTGCAGCACGCTCGTCACGACCCTGACGACGTCTTCGAACGCGTCCGGGTCGGTCAGCACCGACATGTCGTGGGTCTGGACCACGATCGTGCCCGCTTCGACGAACAGCGACTTCTGTTCGGCGGCGGAGAGGTGGAGGCCGGCGAGGTAGGTCATCGCCCCCTGGCCGGCGGTCCGCACCGCGTCCGGCGTCCACTGCGCCGAGCTGTCGCGGGGGTCGTCCCGGGTCGGGGCCTGCTGAACACCCTGCGCCATCGCGGACAACGACAAGTCCTGTGCCGCAAGCGCTTCTGTGCTCCCGTGGGCCACCGGGCCCGTCAACGGGGCACCGTCCACGACCGCCTGGGCCTGCTGGACCACGTCCTCTGGCGTCGAGACCAACGTTTCCGACGAGGAGGGCTCCTCCACCACGGGCAAGTCGGCCATCAGGGGTTCGGGCACGACCAGGTCGATCCCGGCAGCCGGAGCGGGTCGACCCACGTGCGCCGGGTCGACCGGCGAGGTGCCGGCCTGCTCTTGGGCCAGCGCGGTCTGGGCGGCCGCGGTCTGGGCCGGCGCGGTCTGGGCCGGCGCGGTCTGGGTTTGTGGCTGGAGCGGCTGCGTCTGCGGCGTAGGCGTCAGCGAGGACTGCGGTGCCGGGGACTGGGCGGCCTCATGCTCGCCCGCGTCGGGTGCCGTCGACCTGTCGTCGACCGGACGCGGATCGAGGGAGGACCACTGCGTTCCCTCCAGAGCCGGCAGACCGACCGCGTCGGCCGGTCCCTGGTACAGGGG
>NZ_JBFAAX010000648.1:0-3245 GCF_040639995.1 Actinosynnema sp. NPDC023658
AGGCCACCGGCACCGACAGCAGCAGCGCGGCGCGGGTGAAGTCGGCGGCCAGCATCACCGGCCGGCGGCTCAACCTGTCCACCCACACCCCGGCGGGCAGCCCGATCAGCAGGAACGCGGCCGTGCCCGCCGCCGAGAGCACGCCCATCTCGAACGGCGTGGCGGCCAGCGCGCCCACCGCGAGCAGCGGCAGCACCGTGCGGCCGATCGTGGAGCCGAACTGGCTGATGGTGTCGCCTGCCCACAGCAGGCGGAAGTCGCGATGAGACCAGAGGGACACGGCGGAAGTGTCGCCGGAGTGATTGGAAAGTGTCAATCACTTCTTCTCCGGCGACTTATGCTGTCCCGGTGCACCGACGCCCGGCAACCGAAGCCGAAGCCGCCGCCCTCGCCTCGGCGGTGCGGCTGCGCATCATCCGGCTGACCTACGACCGCGCGCTGACCAACAAGGAGATCGCGGAACGGCTCGGCAAGGACCCCGCCACCACCCTCCACCACGTGCGCAAACTCGTCGCGACGGGCTTCCTGGAGGCCCAGGGCGCCCGGTCCGGCAACCGGGGCGCGCGGGAGATCCCGTACCGCTCCACGGGCCTGTCCTGGCAGTTGGCCAAGGACCGCGGCGCGTACCCCGAGCAGACCAGCGAGGCCGTGTTCGAGGCGTTCCTGAGCGAGGTCGCGGAGCTGGGGCCCGCCGCCGTGGACCAGGTCCGCTTGGTGGTCAAGGTCGACCGCGCGGAACTAAAACGGCGACTCCGGACGTTGTTGGATGAGCTGGCAGCCGAGCCGGCTCACCCCGACGGGGAACGCGTGGCGATCTACCTGGCCCTCTACGCCGGGGATTAACCACTCGGCCCGGGTAGGGGTGCCGTGGGACGATGAAGGGCAAATGACGGAAAACACGTACAGCAGCAACGACTGGCTCGACCACGAGGACGAGCTGTCCACCGGCGACCTGGCACTCGAGGAGCGCGCAGCACTGCGCCGCGTGGCCGGGTTGTCCACCGAACTCGAGGACGTCACCGAGGTCGAGTACCGGCAGCTCCGGCTGGAGCGGGTCGTGCTGGTCGGCGTGTGGACCGAGGGAACGGCGGCCGACTCGGAGGCGTCCCTGGCGGAGCTGGCCCTGCTGGCCGAGACCGCGGGCTCCGAGGTGCTGGAAGGCCTCGTGCAGCGGCGCGACCGGCCCGATCCGGCCACCTACATCGGCTCCGGCAAGGTGCACGAGCTGCGCGACGTCGTGATCGCCACCGGCGCGGACACGGTGATCTGCGACGGCGAGCTCTCCCCCGGCCAGCTGCGGCAGCTGGAGGACAAGCTCAAGGTCAAGGTCGTCGACCGCACGGCGCTGATCCTGGACATCTTCGCCCAGCACGCCTCCACCCGCGAGGGCAAGGCGCAGGTCGAGATGGCCCAGCTGCAGTACCTGCTGCCGCGGCTGCGCGGCTGGGGCGAGTCGCTGTCCCGGCAGGCCGGTGGTCGTGCCGGCGGCGGCAACGGCGGCGTGGGTCTGCGCGGTCCCGGTGAGACCAAGCTGGAGACCGACCGCAGGCGCATCCGCGCGCGCATCTCGAAGCTGCGCCGCGAGATCGCCGCGATGAGCGTCATCCGGGAGACCAAGCGGCACCGCCGGGTGGCCAACGCGGTGCCGAACGTGGCCATCGCGGGGTACACGAACGCGGGCAAGTCCAGCCTGCTCAACGCGCTGACCGGCGCGGGCGTGCTGGTGCAGGACGCCCTGTTCGCGACCCTCGACCCGACCACGCGGCGCACCGAGACCCCCGAGGGCCTGCCCTACACGTTGACCGACACGGTCGGCTTCGTGCGGCACCTGCCGCACCAGCTGGTCGAGGCGTTCCGGTCGACGTTGGAGGAGGTCGCGGACGCGGACCTGCTGGTCCACGTGGTCGACGGGTCCGACGCGATGCCGGAGAAGCAGGTCGTGGCGGTCCGCGAGGTCATCAGCGACATCTCGTCGCGGCGCGACGACCCGATGCCGACCGAGCTGCTCGTGGTGAACAAGATCGACGCGGTGGGCGAGCTGGGCATGGCCCGGCTGCGGCACCTGTTCCCCACGGCGGTCTTCGTGTCCGCGCACACCGGTGAGGGCATCACCGAGCTGCGCGAGCGCATCGCGACCATGACGCCGCGACCGGAGGTCGTGGTCGACGCGCTCGTGCCGTACGCGCGGGGCGAGCTGGTCGCGCGGGTGCACCGCGAGGGCGAGGTGCTCAAGGAGCGGCACACCGAGGAGGGCACCGAGCTGTCCGCCCGGGTCCGTCCCGACCTGGCCGGCGTGCTGGAGAAGTTCGCCGTGAACGGAAGCCGCGCCTGAGCCGTTGCGCGCGCTGGTGCTGGTCGCAGGGCTGTTGATGACGGCCGGTTCCGCTTCGGCGGAGCCGGCCGTCACCGATGTGTGCGCCGTGACCGACGAGCGGTTGGCCGAGCTGTCCGGCTTCGCCTCGAACGGCGACGAGTGGTTCGCCGTGAACGACAGCGACGAGGGCGCGTTGCAGATCCAGGTCGTGGACCGCACGTGCGCCATCACCCGGACGATCACCACGCCGAACAATCCCTACGACGTCGAAGACCTCGCGCTGGCGCCTGACGGAACCCTGTGGGCGGCGGACACCGGAGACAACGGGAAGTCACGCGAAACCGTGGCATTGCACGCCGTTTCCCCGGACGGCAGCGCCCGTTTGTACCGACTCACGTATCCTGACGGAAAGCATGACGCCGAAGCATTGTTGCTCGACGGTTCCGGCATTCCGCACATCGTCACCAAGGAAACGATCGGATCGGCGTCGGTGTACCGACCGACGGCCCCTTTGACCGAAGGCGCCCCGACTCCGATGGAACGGGTGGCGCGGGTGCCGATCAGCACCACGGACACCCCCGGCGGGCCGTTGCAGAACTCCGTGGTGACGCGCGTGGTCACCGGTGGCGCGATGTCGCCGGACGGCAGGGTGGCCGCGTTGCGCACCTACACCGACGCGTACCTGTTCCCGGTGCCGGACGGTGACCTGGCCAAGGCGCTGGGTTCCGACCCGGTGCGGGTGCCGCTGCCCGGTGAGCCGCAGGGCGAGGCCATCGCGTTCGACCCGGACGGCACGCTGCTGTCCGCGTCCGAGTTCGGCAATTCCGGCGGCACGTCGTCGGTGGTGCGGGCGGTGGCGGGTGCGGCGGCGCTGGCCGTGCCGCCCGAGCCCGAGCCCACGACCACTTCGACGACCTCGGCGGACGCGCCG
>NZ_JBFAAX010000649.1:0-3240 GCF_040639995.1 Actinosynnema sp. NPDC023658
TCATGCCCGCACCGGAGCCGGCGCCCTGGAAGCCGAACTCGATGGACTGGCCGGCGGGCACGTTGCCGTTGAAGCTGACGTTGCGCCACTGGACGGTGCCGGTGTTGCCGCTGCGGTCGGCGTTCCACGCGTTGGTGACGGTGGCGCCGGAGGGCAGGGCCGTGGTGACGGTCCAGCCGTTGATGGACGACGAGCCCGCGGTCACCCTGACCGTGGTGACGAAGCCCTCGGCCCAGGAGTTCAGCGACACCGACGCGGTGCAGCCACCCGGGATCGGGCCGTTGGTCGTGGTCGTCGTACCGGTCGTCGTGGTGGTCGTGCCGGTGGTCGTGGTGGTCGACGTCGTGGTCGTGCCACCGGCGTTGAGGGCGTTGAGGACCGAGGTGTAGGCGGCCTTCTTGTTGCCGCTGCCGTCGAACAGCAGCGGGGTGCCCGAGGAGCGCCAGGAGTCGCTGTCGCGGATGCCCCAGACGGTGATGCCGGCGCAGCGGGCCACGGCCAGGCAGGCCTTCACGACGCGTTCGTAGTTCTGCGCCTGCGCCGAGCCCGAACCCTCGATGTCCAACTCGGTGATCTGCACGTCCACGCCGAGGTTGGTGAAGTTCTGCAGGGTGGTCTGGTAGTTGGACGGCACCGGGCTCTGGCTGTTGAAGTGGGACTGGAAGCCGACGCAGTCGATGGGGACGCCGCGGGACTTGAAGTCCTGGACCATCCGGTACACGGCCTGGGTCTTGGCGTGCGACCAGTCGTCGGTGTTGTAGTCGTTGTAGCACAGCTTCGCGCCCGGGTCGGCCGCCCGCGCGGCCTTGAACGCCGCCTCGATCCAGTCGTTGCCGGTGCGCTGCAGGTTCGAGTCGCGCCGCGCACCCGAACTGCCGTCCTGGAACGCCTCGTTCACCACGTCCCACGCGTAGATCTTGCCCTTGTAGTACGTCGCCACCTGGGTGACGTGGTTGAGCATCGCGTTGCGCAACGTCGTGCCGGACATGTTCTGCATCCAGCCCGGCTGCTGGGCGTACCAGGCCAGGGTGTGACCGCGCACCCGCTTGCCCTGCGACCGCGCCAGGTTCACGATCCGGTCCGCGTTGCCGTAGCTGAACTGGTTCTGGTTCGGCTCGGTCGCGTCCATCTTCATCTCGTTCTCGGCCGTGACCATGTCGAACTCACGCGACAGGATCCCCGAGTACGTCGAGTCGCTCAGCCTGCTCGCCGCGACCGCCGTGCCGAAGTAGCGACCCGACTCGGCCGCCGAGGCGCCGAGCGTCGTGCCGGCGCTGGCCGACGTCGCCATGAGCACCGCGGCGCCCGTGGTGGCGACCGCCAACGTCGACACTAGCGCCGCTCGCAACACTGACCTCGATGTCAGCTTCATGTATCGCACCTTCTGAGAGCACCTGCTCCGGTTCGGCAGGTGGTGGGTTGGTTGGACGGCGACCCGAACCGCCGGGGCGGGGTGGTCCGGATCCGCGCGCTCGGCGGTGGAGGGCCCGGTGCCGCGGGCGATCCTCCCCACCGACGAGGTGATCAGCCGGTGCGGCCGGACAGGCTCGGCCGTTTCCCGTCGTGCCGGACGGCGCGGCCGAACGTGGTCGCGAGCGGGGATGCCGCCCTCGGTGTCCGTGTCATCGTCGTTGGCACCTTCTGCAGAGCACCCGCCACTGGGCAGGTGGGATTGTGCCCAGCCTGAAACTTTTAGCAGTATTAACCGAAACAGATAGGTCTGGCAAGCGCCGGAACAGAAGGATTGCGCGGATCCGCAGAAGTCCTGACGATGCGGCCATTCGGCGCAGAGGCCGGCCACCCAGATCTTGACCAGCCCGCTGCAACCTGATCACGTATGTGAAAACCCCTGTTGGAACCCGGTGTTGACGACGCCTGGGCCGATACCGGCGTGAGTCTCATAACAACTGAAGGCTTCCTGTGCAAGCTTCGAAATGTTCGAAAAAAGGTTCGCAACTTTCTCGATTTACCCGAGTCGGTTTCCGACGAATGGAGTACACCCGTTACGCCCGAGGCGGGCCTCCGGGCTCAGGAGCCGATCGGCCAGCCCGTATAGGACTCCGCGAGGTGCGTGGCGGCGGCCGTGCTGGAGGTGACCAGCTCCAGCTCGCCGAGCTGCCGCTTGAGGTCGAACGGCGAACCGGCCGGGTCGGTGTGCAGCATCGAGGTCATCCACCACGAGAAGTGCTGCGCCCGCCACACCCGGCGGGCCGCGGTCGGCCCGTAGGCGTCCAGCGGCTCGGTGTCCCCGGTGGCGAAGTGCTCCTCCAGCGCGCGGGCGAGCACGACCACGTCCGCCACGGCGAGGTTGAGCCCTTTCGCGCCGGTGGGCGGCACGACGTGCGCGGCGTCCCCGGCCAGGAAGAGCCGGCCGTGCCGCATCGGCTCGCACACGTAGCTGCGCATCCGGATGACGCCCCGGTCGAAGATGCGGCCCTCCGCGAGGCTGAAGCCGTCACCGGCGACCCGGGCGTTCAGCTCCGCCCAGATCCGGTCGTCGCTCCAGTCGTCGGCGCGCTCGTCGGGGTCGCACTGGAAGTACATCCGCTGCACCTGGGGCGTCCGCGTGCTGATGAGCGCGAACCCGCGCCCGGAGTGCGCGTAGATCAACTCCTTCGAGGACGGTGGCGCCTCGGCCAGGATCCCGAACCACCCGAACGGGTAAGCCCGGAAGTAGTCGGTGCGGTCGCCGTCCGGGATGGAGCGCCTGCTGACGCCGGACGAGCCGTCGCAACCGGCGATCACGTCGCACCGCAGCTCGACCGGCGTGCCGTCGGCGTCGGTGAACGAGATGACCGGGTCGTCGGACGTCACGCCGTGCAGCGCCACGTCGCTCGCCCCGAAGCGGATGTCCGCTCCCGCGTCCAGCCGTGCGGCGATCAGGTCCTTGAGGACCTCGTGCTGCGGGTAGAGCCACACCGCCCGCCCGGTGAGCCCGGTGAAGTCGATCCGGTGGCCCTCGCCGCCGAACCTCAGCTCGATCCCCTCGTGCCGCGCGCCTTCCGCCGCCACCCGCGCGCCGACACCCATGGCGGACAACAACTCCACCGTGCCCTGCTCCAGGACCCCGGCCCGGATGGTCTGCTCGATCTCGGCCCGGCCGCGCGTCTCGACGACCACCGAGTCGATGCCGCGTTCGGCCAGCAGGTGGGACAGCACCAGGCCGGCGCGCTGGGCATCGTGGACCGCTACGAGCGGACGGACCGGAAATGCAGAGCGCCGGGGGGGGCCGGAGTGAGC
>NZ_JBFAAX010000650.1:0-3238 GCF_040639995.1 Actinosynnema sp. NPDC023658
GGTGGAGCACTACGCGGAGGCGGGCCGGCCGGTGAGCCTGGTCGCGCTCGTCGGCGCGGCGGTCGTCCTGGTCGCCGTCCTCGGCGTGGTGCGGCTCGCGGTGCGACGCGGGTCGGTGGCCGACCCGCCGGTGGACGCCGCGTTCCGGACCCGGAGCGCCCGGGTCGCGGTGGGGATCGGCATCGCCTGGATGGCCCTGGCGGTGCTGGTGGCGAACCGCCGCCTGGCCTACCTGCGCTCCCTCGACCTCCCGCCGCTGTCCGCGCCCGCGTGGCTGGAGCACACGCCGGTCGTCGACCCGCTCGGGTTGGTCGTGTTCCTCGTCGGGCTGGCGGGGTGGGTGCTGGTGGCCACCCCGCCGAACCGGCTGTCGACCGCGCGGAGCGCCGCGCGGGGATGACGCGCGGCGGCCGGGTGCACCGCGGCGGCCGGGGCGCTCGGCGTCGACCGGCAGCACACGGTGCGGGCGCATGCTGCACGCCCACCGCGAGTGCCCCCTGGTTCTCAGCCCGCGGTGCGGTAGATCGCGTCCGCCACCTGCCAGTACAGGCCCTTGGGGTGGTCGCGGAACAGGGGTTCGGTGCCGAACAGCACCGCCCTCGCCCCGCGCGGCGACGTGCCGGCCACCACCGCGGCCTGCCCCGTCGCCTCCTGCCGCCCGCCCGTCCCGTCGGGGCGCGCGGCCCAGTGGCCGGCGACCAGGCCCTGGTACCGCTGCCGCGCCACGACCCCCGCGCCGAGGTCGGTGAACCAGTGCGGCGCGTACACGAACGAGTGACTGACCGCGCCGGCGTCGTCCACCACCGACACGACCCCGTTCGCGTCCTCCCGGCCCGCGACCGCCCGCACCGGCAGCACCCCGGCGTCGGCGTTGAACCGGGCGCCCGTGGCACCGCGCGCCACCACGCCGCCGTGCGCCAGGAACCCGTCGACCGCCGCCCTGGCCGATGCGCCGAGCCGGTCGTACCGCAACCCCGACGACACGACCAGCACGTCCACGCCGGCCAGGTCGAACCCGGCGTCCAGCACCTCCGTCGACACCGGCCGCACGTCGAAGCCCATGTCCCGCAGCGCCTTCAGCTCGTCCGCCGCCACCGCGCCCGCCACCACCACCCGCCGCAGCGGCGCACCGCCCGGTCCGGCCGGCGTGAACCGCACCCCGTACCGGTCCGCCACCTCCTCGGCCGCCCGCCGCGCCGACGCCGGCACCACGATCGTGCCGTCGTCCTGCCGACGCAGCTCCAGCCCGCGTTCCAGCAGGTCGTTCACCGCCGCCGCGTCCTTGCCGTCGGCCGGCACCAGCGCCAGGTCACCGCCGCTGTCCGGCACCGACCCGGTCGGCGACGCCGCCACCACGGCCCGCCCGCGCACGTCCAGCGGCCCGTCACGCACGACGTCCACCGAAGCGCCCCACAGCAGCCGGTGGCTCCACCCGCTGATGTCGTACATGACCGGCACGGCGTCGGAGAGGTCCCGCCCCACCTCCAGCATCACGTTGGCCAGCGCCCGCTTCGGCTGGTGCAGGTCCACCACGTACGACCCGGCCGGGTACGAGCGGTCGCCCGCCGTGAACGCCCGGTCGGCCCGCTTCACCCGCACGTCGTGCGCCACCAGGTGGTCGACCAGCCGCGCGGCGGCCTGCCCCGAGCGCTGCCCGTCACCCACCGGTATGACGTAGGCGCGCGGGAACTCCGTGGTGTAGCGGTCCTCGGGGCCGAAGCCCGGCACGAAACCGTCCGGCACGACCCGCTGCGGCTCCCCCGCCAGGCCCCGGCGGAACATCTCGATCTGGTTGTCCACCATCGGGCGCCGGTTGTCCTTCACGTACGCGAGCGCGCTGCGGATCGTCGCCTCGACCACGTCGGTGTTGACCGCCGAACGCCGCCGCAGCTCCGCGACCGGCTGGGTGTCGTAGTCGCCCCGGTTCACCCGCAGCGGGAGCTCGACCGTGTACGCCACCGCGCCGTGGTACATCGAGTACTGGGCGGTGTAGATCGGCGCCCAGCCGTCCCACACGCCCGGCTCGTAGTCGCGGAACGGGATCTCCGGCGTGGCCGCCTCCGGGTGGCCGAGGCGGCGCACGGCGTCCTCCATGCGCAGCCCGCCCGCGTAGCCGTGCTCGACGTAGAGGTCGAAGTCGTAGTTCTGGCCGTGCGGGGGCGTGGTGGGCTCGATCAGCGTGTTGGCCACGTACCCGTGCTCGTCCAGCACGAGCAGCGGCTGGATGCGCTTGACCACGTCCCGCATGGCCTGCGACTCCGGCTGCGAGGACGTGACGAAGTCGCGGTTGAGGTCGAAACCGCGGGCGTTGACGCGCGTCCCGGCGACCCGGCCGTCCGGGTTCGCGGTCAGGTTCACGTACAGCCGGTGGCGGCGCAGGAACGCCCCCGTCCACGGGTCGGACGCGAACGCGAGGTCCTCCAGCACGCGCAGAGCGCCGTCGGTGCCCTCCCACTCGTCGCCGTGGATGTTGGCGTTGACCCACACCGGCGCCTTGTAGGCGGCGCGGAGGAGCACGTCGCCGGCGGCGGACTCGGGAGCGTTCTCGATCTCGTCGCGCCACGCCTCCTGCCGCCGGGTCTCGGCGGGGCTCTCCGGCGCGGTGAGCGTGACCAGGTACAGGTCCCGGCCCACCGCCGAGTGCCCGACGACCTCGACGGACACCCGGTCGCTCCGGCTCTGCAGGTCGTTGAGGCGCGGCGCGAGCGAGTGGTAGGGCACGAGGCCGAGCTTGACGGCCCGGTCGGTCCGGTCCTCGGGGTAGACGCGCAGCCGCGTGCGGCGCGGGTAGCCGGGGTTGGCGTCGGGCCGGTTGTCGCCGCGCGCGGTGGCGTGCGGAGGGAGGTCGGCGGCGGCGACCTGGTTGCGCTCGGGTCCGTTGCCCGGTTCGTGCGCCCGGTCGGTCGTGGGGGTGGCGGTCGCGGAGGTGGTCATCGTGGCCAGCAGCAACACCGTGAGCAACATCGAGCGCACCGGACCCCCTGGGGGTGATCGCCGAAGAACTCCTCCACCCTGACTAGCGGGTGCGGGCGAGCCCGGTCAACCGGTCGAATGGCTGGTCAGCCGGGTCACCCCGAGCCGAGGCACACGAACGGGCGACGCAGCGGGTCCGCGGCGACCGCCTCGGCCAGCGCCACCGCCGGTGACGCGCCGCCGGCGAGCATGCGGTGGAAGTCGGCCATCGCGGCCGCCGCCGGCTCGTCGCCCACCCGGCTCGACGCGGCGATCACCGTGCGCG
>NZ_JBFAAX010000651.1:0-3235 GCF_040639995.1 Actinosynnema sp. NPDC023658
CCGACGCGAGTCGGCCAGCGTCAGCGCCGCCGCGCTGGGACTGTTGTTGCTGGTCGGCGCCGCACTGGGCGACGGCATCTCGCGCACGGCCGTGGAGGTCTCCGACGGCCTCACGTGGCTCGACGACGACCAGCGCGGCGAGGTCGTGCAGGTCAACCCCAGCTCCGGAACCCCGCAGACCCGGTTGCAGGTCAGCGGCGCGGACGCGCAGCTGGAGGTCGCGCAGTCCGACGACAAGCTGATCGTCCTCGACCGCCGCACCGGCCAGATCACCGTGATCGACCTGGCCACCCTGCTGTCGTCCGGTCGCCGGCAGGCGCCCCCCGGCCCCTCGGCGAAGGTCCTCATCGTCGGTGACCGGGTGTTCGTGGTCGACCGCGCCGCCGGCTCGGTGCACAACGCCGACCCGGTGACGTTGGCCGACATCGGCTCGCCGTGGCTCGCCGGTCAGCCGCTGGCCGACGTGGTGGCCGACGAGCGCGGCGTGGTGTGGGCCGTGGACCACGGCGGCAACCTGCACGCGTTGCAGTGGTCCGAAGAGGACCGGGAGTTCACCGAGCTGTCCGACCGGCCGGTGGCGGGCGCGGGTCCGCGCACCGCGCTGGTGCCGCACGAGCGCGGCGTGACGCTGCTGGGGCTGGAGGGCGGCGTGGTGGTCCGCGACGGCACCGGCCGCGACCTCACCACGAGCACCGAGTCGCTGGCCGGCGAGGTGCTGGCCGCCCAGACGAGCCCCACCGGCCTCGTGCCCGCGTCGGTGCCGGACGCGTCGATCGTCGTGCTGCTCAGCGGCGACGAGGTGGTCCGGATCGACATGCGGTCCTACGACTGCCCCCACCCCGGACGCCCGGCGGTGTTCCGCGAACGGGTCTACGTGCCGTGCCTCGGTGCGGGCAAGGTCGTCGTGCTCGACCGGTCCGGTCGGCGCGGCGCGGCCGACGTGGTCACGAGTGGCTCCGGCGACCCCGCGCTGGTGTTCGACGACGGCAAGTTGTTCATCAACGCGCCGGGCGCCGACAAGGGCGTGATCGTGGACGCCGACGGCCGCACCCGCGACGTGGTGATCCGCAGTCCCGAGCTGCCGGTGGTCGACCCCGAGCGGTCGCCCATGCCCAGCGTGCCGAGCCCGCCACCGCCGCGCCCCGACCCGCCGACGAAGGACAACCGCGGTCGCGGCAACGGCCAGGACTCCCAACCGCGCGCCGAGCAGACCACCACACCGGTGACGACGACCCCGAGCGCCGCTGCGCCGGGCGCGGCACCGGGACGTCCGGCGGGGGTCACGGTGACCCAGCGCAGCAACAACGGCACGTCGGTCGTCGTCTCGGTGAGCTGGAGCGCGGTGGCCGACGGCGGCGAGCCCGTCACCGGGTACACGGTGACCGGCACCGGCGGGTTCTCGGGCGGCTCCCAGGAGACGCGGGTCGCGGGCACGTCGGCGGAACTGGTGCTGCCGTGCGCGGGCACCACGTTCTGCGCCGGCGGGAAGGTGGACGTCGCGGTCGCGGCGTACAACCGGTTCGGCGCGGGCGACCCGGGCACGGCGTCCTGGACGGTCCGCCCGGCGGCGGCACCGACCACGACGCAGGCGCCCGCCCCGGTCACCACGACGACCACGAAGCCGCCCCAACCACCTGACCCCACCACCACGACGACGACCACGACCACCGTGCCTCCGCCGCCCGCGCTGCCCCAGGCGGGCGCGATCGTGATCAGCACGGTGGGCGTCGGCGCGAACCGGTACCAGAAGAAGGTCACCACCGCACCACCCGCGGACTGGGCGAGCCACACCGGCTCGTGCGAGGTCGTCAACACCACCTACGGCACCAGCGCGCCGATCCCGTGCGCCGGCGGCACCGTCACGATCGACGTGGACCTCGGCTCGAACGTCCTGCTCGTGCGCGCCTACGCCGCGTCCGGCTCCGGCTCGGTGGACTCCCAGTCGAAGACCGTGGTGGTGCGCGAGCCGATCGAGAACTGCGGCACCGGCAGGACCTGCCTGCCCAACAGCCTGCCCTCGACCGAGGAGGACAACCGGCTGGTCGGCGGCGGCATCGGGCTGCTCGCGACGGCGTGGCTGCTGACGTTGCGCAACCGGCGGGCGCGGCGGCGCGAGTCGGAGTGAGCGCGGACCGGTGACCACGTCGTCCAAGCCGGTGACGACGTCGTCCAGGACGTGAACCGGCGGACCTGCGCGTCCCGAACACCCCTCGGGTCGCCGCACGGGTGTTTCGCCGGGCGGGGCCGCGGCGATGTGGGTGGGTGACGAGCGGCGACAGCACGAGGGGCGAGAAGTGACGACTACGGCGGTTCCGGCGATCGGTGAGGACGAGATCGCGGCGTTCCGCGCCCTGCACGCGAGGCTGGGCGACGCGGTCGAGACCGCGGTGCGGGGCAAGCGGGACGTGGTGGACCTCGTGCTGGTCGCGATGTTCGCCGGCGGGCACGTGCTGCTGGAGGACGTGCCCGGCACGGGCAAGACCACGTTGGCCCGCGCGGTGGCGGGCGCGCTGGGCGGGGTGTCGCGGCGGGTGCAGTTCACGCCCGACCTGCTGCCGTCGGACGTCACCGGCACGTCCGTGTACGACCCGCAGACCGGCGAGGTGCGCTTCCGGCCCGGACCGGTGTTCGCCAACATCGTCCTCGCGGACGAGATCAACCGCGCGGCCGCCAAGACGCAGTCGGCGTTGCTGGAGGTCATGGAGGAGCGGACGGTCACGGTCGACGGCGTCGCGCACGCCGTGCCCGCGCCGTTCCTCGTCGTCGCCACGCAGAACCCGATCGACCTGGACGGCACGTACCGGCTGCCCGAAGCGCAGCTGGACCGGTTCATGCTGCGCACGTCCATCGGCTACCCGGCGGTCGAGCACGAGATCGACGTGCTGCGGCCCGGGAGCGGCGCCGGCCAGGTCGGCGCGGTCCCGACGGTGAGCAACCCGCACGTGATCGCGGAGCACGGACGTCGGCTGGCGACGCTGCACGTGGCGGACCCGTTGCTGCACTACATCAGCGACCTCGGCGTCGCGTCCCGCCAGGACGGTCGGCTGCGGCTGGGCGCGAGCACCCGCGGCCTGCGCGCGTTGGTGCGGTGCGTGCAGGTGTACGCGGCGGCGCAGGGCAGGCACTTCGTGGTGCCGGGCGACGTGCAGGCGTTGGCCGTGCCGGTGTTGGCGCACCGGCTGGTGCTGACCCGCGAGGCCCAGTTGGCGGGCACCACCGCGGAAGAGGTGCTGAC
>NZ_JBFAAX010000652.1:0-3219 GCF_040639995.1 Actinosynnema sp. NPDC023658
CGTCGCGCACGGGCTCCGGCACCGGTGCGGCCGCCCGTTCGGCGGAGTCGGGTCCGCTGGGCGACCATCGCGTCGGCCAGGCCGCGCGCGTTGTGACCAACCCTCCGCACTCCGACCGCGGAGGTCAAGGGCCTCGCGCGGCCGACTGCGCGTCCTTTGGAACAACGCCAAGTCGTCGAGTGCGGCACCGCCCGCTACGACGGACTCGTCATCTCACAAGCCGTGGTGCCGGGGGATTCAGCCTCGCGCTTGCATGCAGTCGACCCAGGACGCCGTCGTGACGACGATGTCGGCCGGCTCGGTTTCGGTCACCGTGCCGTCCGAGACCCAGATCTTCGCGTGGTACGTCGCCAACGGCACCGTGGCGGACCCCTGCACGCCGATGAACCCGTTGACCATGACCGAGCCGTCGTCGGGGTCGGGGTGGTTGGAGCCCGGCGGGAGGTGGCTCGCCGTGGCGGTCCAACCGGGGGGCAGGTCGCGCATCCCGAAGTCGAGGTCGGTGGACCAGTCCCCGGTCACGGCGAAGATGAGGTAGGACTGGTGGGTTCTCCCCTCGGGGCCGTACTGGACGCACATCCGCTGTGCGGGCTGGAAGTGCTGCAGTTGCCACGTCCGGGTTTGCGGGGCCGCCTGTGCCGACGCGGCGACGGATGAGCCGACCAGGGACAGCAGGAGCGCCGAGACCGGGATGAGCACCGATCTGGCGATCCGGGACGTCATTCCCACCGAATCCTCCTCAACTGGCGCGGAAACGCTTCGGCCGACGCTACCGACCGGATCTCAGAGTTCACTGAGACCTCTCGGCCGGTTCCGGCTTCCGCTACCCGTGGCAAGGGGTTCGAGTTCTCGCTGCACCCGTTCGATGAGGCCTTTTCCCGCTGACTTGGATTCGTGGGCGGATAAGGCTTCTTCCTGATCACGTGTCGCCATACCCGCCCGCGTGAACGCCTCGTCGTTGACCGGAGCCGCCCGGTGCGGGGTGACCGGGCGGCGTTTCCCTGCTCTCCGCTGGATCCGGAGCGATTCGGCCGGTGGCGGGGTTGGTCAGGGTGTGTGTGCCGACGCCGTTCGCGGTGAACTTCCTGCGCTGCGAAGCCTAGGAGGTGTCCAACGCGGGAACTCGGCCACCGTCTGGACGATGACGCTGCAGGGCCCGCCGCGCTGCAGGGCGACCACCACCGCCGTTGCCGAGCGCGTGGTAAGCGTTGTCACCGACGACCGTGGGGCCGTATTGATGGCGTGCGCATCCAGTGCGATCAGCGCGCCGTCCACGTTGCCCTGCACCTGGTCGCCGGTCTGCCAGTTCACGGCGGCGGTGAACGGGTACGACGCGCCGCTCGGCCACACGTAGCGCTGGTCGCCCAGCAGGTAGGCCGCGACCGAGTCCGCGAAGCCCTCGGTCCAGGCGCAGGTGGCCGACGACGAGCTCTCCGGCGTCGGCCAGGTGGACGACGTCGGACAGGTCGTAGTACGGGCCGTCGGTGGACCCGGTCTGCCGGCGCACCGTGAGAGTGGTGCAGGTCGCGGCGACCGTCTCGGCGGTCGTCCAGCACGGGGTGGTCGAGTTGACCCGGCGCGACCAGAGCAGGTTGATCGTGTCGAAGGTGCACCAGGCGCGGGCCGCGGTGGTCGGTTCGACCACGCCGAGGGCGATGCTCGTCGACACGTTCGACTGGGTCGGCGTGTCGTCGGTATAAACCGCGCCGGCGGGGTTGGCGACCAGCCGCACCTGGTTGTTGCGGGTGGAGAAGCGCACGAACAAGTGGTCCATCGCCGTGGTGGCGGCCGGCGTGTGGCAGAGGTTGAACGAACCGTCGGCCGCACCGGTCGGTGTTCAACTCGTGGTCGACGTCAGTGGACTTCTCCCGGGTCGATGCGGATTCGCGTACCGCGCCGGACTTTTCTCCCGAAAATGGCGGTCGCCCGGAGTCCGGGGGGCCGGTTTTGCGATGATGCGCAAAAGGCGGTGACCGTGGGTTGGATCCTCGGTGGCTTGCTGCTCCGAAAGAGAGCGGTACGACCGGGCGGACCCGCGGCCGGCGAGTCGTCGGCACCCGACCCGGTCACCTCCCCCGTTACCTTTTTCGTAGCTCCTGATCAAGGAGTCGTGGTCGCCGGGTCCGGCATGACTGACGCCCCCAGTCGAAGGCATGATCCGGGGGGTGGTGTCACCGGACCCGGTGGCATCGCCGGACCGCTGATAGGGACACGGCCACCTTCGGGTAGGTCTCGTCGTAACGTGGGTGCCGGCCTGCGATGCCCACCCCTGCGGCCACCCGCGACGGACGAACGGCATGACCGATGACCAGCACTTTCGGGGTGTTCCTCGGCCTGGACGTAGGCAAGGGCGAACACCATGCCGTGGGCCTGGACCCCGCCGGGAAGCGGCTGCACGACGCGCCTCTGCCCAACAGCGAACCCAGGCTGCGCGCGTTGTTCGACAAGCTCGCCGCGCACGGGCCGCTGCTGGTGGTGGTCGACCAGCCAGCGACGATCGGGGCGTTGCCGGTCGCGGTGGCACGGGCGGCCGGGCACCGGGTGGCCTACCTGCCCGGCCTGGCCATGCGGCGCATCGCCGACCTCTACCCCGGCCGCGCGAAAACCGACGCCCGGGACGCCTTCGTCATCGCCGACGCGGCCCGCAGCCTGCCGCACACGCTGCGGCCGGTCGACGTCGGCGACGAAGCCCTGGCCGAACTCGACGTGCTGGTCGGCTTCGACGACGACCTGGCCGGTGAGGCCACCCGACTCTCCAACCGCATCCGCGGCCTGCTCACCGGCATCCACCCCGCCCTGGAACGCGCGATCGGCCCCAGGATCAGCCACCCGGCGGTGCTGGAGATCCTGTCCCGCTGCGGCGGCCCGACCGGCATCGCCAAGGCCGGCCGCCGCAAACTGGTCGCGATCGCCACCGCCCACGCACCCCGCATGGGCGACAAGCTGGTCGCCGCGATCATGACTGCGCTGGAGGAGCAGACGGTCACCGTCCCGGGCACCACGGCCGCGGACACGGTGCTGCCCCGCCTGGCCGACAGCCTGAAAACCGTTCGCCTGCAACGCAAACAGGTCGCCACCGAGGTCGAGGGACTACTCGATGCCCACCCTCTCGCCGGGGTCCTGACCTCGAGGCCCGGCATCGGAGTCAGGACCGCAGCCCGCATCCTGCTCGAAATCGGCGACGCCACGGGCTTCAAGACCTCCGGGCACCTGGCCGCC
>NZ_JBFAAX010000653.1:0-3214 GCF_040639995.1 Actinosynnema sp. NPDC023658
GTCCGACCCCGGCACTCGGAGCCGTAAGGCATCTCGGGACGCGGTGGACCGCGCCCCGGCCCGGTCGGCCCGGATCCCGGTGTCCCACCTCGGAGAGCAGCAGCTCGACGGCCTTCGCGCCGAGGTCGTGGTGCGGGAGTGCCACGGTGGTGAGTCCGGGGCGCAGCCACGAGGCGACGGGGTGGTCCTCGAAGGAGACGACGGAGACGTCCTCGGGCACGATGAGGCCGGCCTCCTGGAGCGCCTGGTAGGCGCCGAACGCGAGCCGGTCGTCCAGGCAGATCAACGCGCGGGGGCGTGGCCCGTCCAGCAGGTCGCGGGTCGCGTGGAAGCCGTGCTCCGGCAGCCCCCACCGGCACGGCCGCTCGCTCTCCACCTCGACGCCGGCCTCGCCCAGCGCTTGGCGGATGCCGGTGAGCCGGTCGGCCACCGCGGTCCGGCCCGGGGGCAGGTCCTCGCCGGTCGGGTGGGTGCCGATGACGTGGATGCCCTCGCGGTGACCGGCCTCCAGGAGCACGCGCGCGGCGTCGCGGCCACCCTGGACCTCGTCGGGCAGCACGGACGGCAGCGGTGACGGCTCGCGGGGCAGCACGTTGAGCAGCACCGCGGGGATCGTGGCCAGCCCGGCCGGGATGCCGACCGTCCTGGTGTGCACGGCCGCCAGGACGATGCCGTCGACCGGGTGGTCGCGCATCGTCTCGATCAGGGCGCGCTCGAAGCCCGCGTCACCCTCGCTCTCGCCGAACAGCAACGTGACGCCGTGCCGGCGGGCCGCGCCGAGCGCTCCCTTGGCCAGGTCGCCGGCGAGGCGCGAGCTGACGATCGAGTCCGACACCAGGGCGAGGGTCCTGGTGCCGCGTTGTCCGAAGGGGACCCTGGTGCGGCGGTACTCCATCTCCTTCGCCGCTTCGAGGACCCGCCGCTGCATCTCCTCGGAGATCCGCAAGTCCGGCCCTCGGCCCGACAGCACCAGCGACACGGTGGTCTGGGAGACGCCCACCACCTTGGCCACATCGGCCAAGGTGACCCGTCGTGCGCGCAACGTGGACCTCCCGTTCTCCGAAGCCGGTCGCGGGTCCGCACCGATAAGTCTGACTCAACGAACGGTGCGTGACTACTCATGACACCCTCGGATCGCTTCGTCGTCAAGAGAATGAGCGTCTTCCCTGCGGAAGACCCCTTGCGAGACGGCCGATCCGGGTGCCCGCACCGAAAGTTGCGTGGCGGATGATCGCTTAAGTAATACTCATCGTTCCCCTGAGGACGGCGGATCGGTATGGTGAGTCGCAGCTTTGGCCCGTCTGGAGAAGTGAGCAGCAATGAAGCAGCGCGCACTGTGGTCGGCTGTCCTGGCTTTGGGGCTGGCGTTGAGCGCCGGCTGCGGGAGCGCATCGGTGTCCGGACCCTCGTCCGGCGGTTCGGGCGACAAGCTCGTGGTCTGGGACTGGAAGTCCGGCGACGCGAGCGCGGCCCCGTACCTGGAGAAGGCCAAGGCGGACTTCGCCAAGGGCCACCCGGACGTCGAGGTCGAGTTCGTGGCACAGCCGTTCGACCAGTACTACACCCTGCTCGGGGCGGCGATCCAAGCCGGCAAGGGTCCCGACGTCATCCTCTTCAACGGCGGCGGTCAGATCCGCGACCGCGTCGGCTCGCTCGTGCCGCTGGACGAGTACGTCTCCGGTGACCAGCAGCGGCTGGCCGGGTGGGACGCGTTCAAGAAGGACGGGAAGACCTACGCGGCACCGGTGACGCTGCAAGGGCACCCCTTGTACTACAACAAGGACCTCTACAAGCGGGCAGGCCTGGACCCCGAGGCGCCGGCGAAGACGTGGGACGAGTTCGTGGAGGACTGCGGCGCCATCACCGGCAAGACCGGCTCCAAGTGCATCGGCGTGGGCAACAAGGAGGGCATCGGCATCCAGTTCTTCCTGTCCGCCATGGGTTCCGCGGTCCTCACGCCGGCCGAGTACGACGCCTGGATCGCCGGGAAGCGCGACTGGTCCTCGCCGAACGTGAAGCGGGTCTTCGAGCTGTGGCGGCAGGCCGACGCGGCCGGCCTGAACAACGAGGGCGTCAACTCCACCGCGATGTTCAACGACGCGTTCGCGGTGTTCCAGTCGGGCAAGGCCGCGCACGTCATCGGCCTGATGTCGGACGTGGGGCACTGGAAGGACTTCGCGGAGTTCCTGAACCCCGCCGACGTCGGCGTCATGGCGGCGCCGGTGGTCAACCCCGCCGCGACGCCGAGCCTGCCCTACGACGGCGGCATCGGGTACGGGGTCGCGAAGTGGACCCGTGACCCGAAGCGCGCCGCCGACCTCGTGCGGTCGTTGACCTCGACCGAAGCCCTGAAGGCCTTCTACGCGGACGCGGGCGCCATCGCGGCGGACACCACCATCGACGTCTCCGGCGGCGGCCCGGCCGTCACCGCGATCGTCGCCGGGATCAAGACCGGCAAGCCCGCCCTGCACGTCGCCCTGTCCAGCAAGACGATCGACCTGATGGGGCGCCTGTCGCAGCAGCTGCTCAGCGGCTCGGTCACCGTCGACGAGGCCGTGGCACAGCTGGCCGCCTCCGACGGGGCGAGCTGACCCGTGCCGTCCGCCTTCCTCACGTCCGCGTTCCGCCCGGCGCGGATCGAACGCCTCGCGCCGTTCGTCCTGCTGGCGCCGACGGTGCTGATCATCGCGGTGCTGCGGCTGTGGCCGCTGGCGCTCGGGGTCAACTTCTCCTTCACCGGTGACGGCGACCGCAACGGCACCGTGGTCGGCCTGGACAACTACGCGGCGCTGTTCGACGACCCGCTGTTCCGCACCGCCCTGGGCAACGTGGGTCTGCTCGTGCTGCTGCTCCCGGTGGCCGTGGCCATCCCGGGGCTGCTGGCGACGTTCCTGCACCTGCGGGTGCCCGGCCACCGGCTCTACCGGGCCGTCTACTTCTTCCCGGCCGTGCTCTCCCCGGTGATCGTGGGCGCGATCTTCAACCTGCTGCTCGGCTTCGACGGTCCGCTCAACGAGCTCCTGGGCGTGGTGGGGCTCGGACCGGTGGACTGGCTGGGCGACCCGGACGTGGCGATCTTCGCGGTCGTCGGCGTGCACGTCTGGGCGACGTTCGGCATGGCGCTGGTCGTCTTCCTGGCCGGCTTCGCGAGCCTCGACCCCTCGCTGCTGGACGCGGCCAAGGTGGACGGCGCGTCCCTGCCGCAGGCCATCCG